>NZ_JADEXH010000080.1:0-11796 GCF_015207205.1 Sphaerospermopsis sp. LEGE 08334
TCCTGGTGTCTATGGCGCGGTGGAACCACACTGATCCCTTCCCGAACTCAGAGGTGAAACGCTGCTGCGGCGACGATAGTTGAGGGGTTGCCCTCTGTCACAATAGCTCGATGCCAGGGCTAATATTCAATCCAAAAGCCTCCTCTCTTGGTTTATTGAGAGGGGGTTTTTGTTTTGGCGATTTTATATTATTAAAAATTTTATATTATTAAAATGGGTGACTATTGATTGACAATCAGTTACCCATTTATTATTTACTAAGTTTATTTTCTGTTAAATTAAGAACCAAACAACTGCTTTTTCAAATAGTGGTATATTCCAGTAATTATTTCAGAACTACCGACTTCAAGAATTTTTTTCCAAACCCCTGCTATAGCAGTTTTAATCCATGATTCAAATGAGTTTTCACTGGCAAGCACTGCTTTTTTTGCCGCATCAGTAAGTTGACGATAACGCCTAATAATTTCTTTCTCTTCATCTGATAATTCCATTCTTTACTCCTGTTGAAAGTGTTTTATCAAGGTTCTTAGAAGAAGCCTTTTAGCCAACTCCATAAATCGTTAGCATAGCCTTTAATTTTATCCCATACCCACGAAACAGAAGTTTTTATCCAATTAATAAACGACTCTTTACTGGCTGTGACTGCTTTTTTTTGAGATTGAGAAAGTTTTCTAAAGCTTTCAAGAATTGCTTTTTCTTCTGGGGTTAAATCATCAAAATCCATTTGTTAAGATCCGCCTGTGTAAGTGAAGTGAACATCATGTGACCAAGCAAAAAAGTCACCATTTTCAACATATAAACCTAGCTTGAACTTGAAGTTAAACAAAAATTGAGACAAATCCGATAATTGCTTAACTTTCTAATTGCTTTCTCAATAAATCTTGTACAGATGGATCTGCTAGTGCAATGGGATCAGCAGGATTAATACTAAATTTCCAGCCGACATTACCAGATGCTTTGATAATTGCTGCTAGAAGATGATAGAGTCTGTATCTTTTTTCTGCTGAGTAATATTCAACCTGTTCAACATTGATAGATAAAGCAGAACTGAGCTTTTTCTGGATATCTTGACAACGACGATTGATATTATCTTCCTGTTCAGGTGACGGATAATTAAATTTGGTGTTCCATGTACCGGGACCGATTTTATCTACTTGATTTAATCCCACTACTAAACGACCTTTTAAATTACCCATCACATTTTGTACAATGTCTCTGAGTATTTTTTGATCTTCTGTTAATGCTTTTAAATTCCCTTGAATGACATAGAGAACAACGTCTGCTTCTGGTAAAGTTCGCTCGTAAATTTTAGCGTATTCTTCATCTAGTTCTATATCTTCCCCCAGTCCTGGCATATCAATAACTTCTAATTTTCCTCCCTGGGGTAATTCAATTATTTTTTTACTTGCTTCTGTTGTTCCATGTGTGGTGTGACTGACTTTTTCTTGTAATCCAAATAAGGCATTAATGGTGGTACTTTTTCCAACACCTGTTTTACCGATAATGGCTACTTTGGGAGGTTTGGCTAGTTCTTCTTGCACTAAACGCTCAAAAAGTTGAAAGTCTTTATCACCTAAAACTTTACGTAAGTTATCTACTATTTTTTGTTGTTCTGGTGATACTTTTTTGCGAGAAAGTTCCATTTTTCTAACTCCTTTAATTCAAGTTGTTATTTGTATTGACTAGATAATTAAATTTGTTGATGGTATTAACAAGGTTATCCAAACCATAATTATTAACAACAGAACAGGGGATTATATGTTCTATTTGAATGGGTAAATAAGGAGAAAATCTTTGATAAACAATGTCTATTTTCTCTGGGATTAAAGCTAATTGTTCTGGTGATGGTTGTTTTTTTTCGCTGTCCCAATTTTCAGGATGTACTCGATCTATCTGATTCAAAACTATGACATAATGAGCATTGGGAATCTTTTGTTTCTTATCGGTTAGTTTGAGGATTGCTTTTTGATCTTCTGCAAATGCGCGGGTATCAGCCTGAACAACCCACATGATTACATCTGCTTGATGGAAGGTGTGATAAATATCCTCAAAATGCTGATCATCTGCATATTCACTTTCACCGACACCGGGAGTATCACAAAGTTGCCAGGTAAAATCTTTCCCTTGACTAATTTCCGGTAACATCTTACCCTTGTATTTACTGACGGTTTGAGTACAAGCAACAGCATAATCTGTACACCAATTTACTCCAAATAAAGCATTGGACAAGCTTGTTTTTCCTGTACCTGTTTGACCAAATTTAGCTATAGTGACAGTATCAACCTCTATATTTATAGGGGTTTTGATGGTTTTTGGTTCACTGCTCAATTCAGACATTTTGATTAATTTTTAGTTACTCTACTGATTGGCTAGAAGTATAATCAGATTCTTTGAAAGATACCAAAGATTGATAATACTAAGTTTGTTTTGTGACTTAATTACTATTTTTAAAAGAATTTATAATCATCTGTCTATTGGAAAAAATAGGATTTTATTGGGAGATTTTTATAAATTTTTATGTATAAGTTAGGAAAATATAGGTAAAATTATGTTTCATTTTTGCTATAATTACTGAAACCCTTATTATGTATACATTTTATGACTGTTGATGAAGTTGTAAAATTTGTTGATCAGATGGTTTTTGAGAAAACGGGAAAACATCTAGATGACATACAAATAGCTGTTGTTGAAGGTACATGGAATAAGAAATCTTATGATGATATTGCTCGCAAATATAATTTAACTACTAATCATATAGCAGATATAGGATCTAAATTATGGCAACTTTTATCTGATATCTTAAATCAAGATATAAAAAAATCTAATTTTTGTTCTACAATAAAGAGAATATATATTCAATCCTACCAAAATCCAAATATTTGTATTGGTAATAGTCATTGTTTTAATTTTAGTTCTCAAGTATTAAATAATCCAAGTCAACCAGAAAAAACAGGTGATATAAATAGTAAATATAAATTATCTGCTTATGATTTAACTTTTGCTCCTGAAATTATGAATTTTTATCGGCGAGAAAAAGAATTAGAAAAACTATCTGATTGGATATTTAACCAAAATACTCGGTTAATTTCTGTATTAGGATTATATGGTGTTGGTAAAACCACTTTAGTTAAAAGATTTGTTGATTTCAACCTAAATAATTTTCCCGTTGTTATTTGGAGAAGTTTAAAATATCCTCAGTCTTTAGATTTACTGGTTAGTGATATTTTGAATGTTTGTCAACAACAACCTGAAGAAACTTTAGATAAACGATTAAAACAATTATTTTCTATTCTTTGTAATCATAAATGTTTAATTGTTCTTGATGATTTTCAAAATATATTTATTCCTGGTAAATTCGCTGGACAATACAAATCTGAATATCAAGATTATCAAAATTTTTTGACGATGATTACTGAATTTAAACATCAAAGTCATGTAATTGTTATTAGTCAAGAACAATGTCCAGAAATGAAATGTTTAGAACAAGAATTTTATCCGATTAAGTGTTTACAACTATCTGGATTGTATGATGTTGATATTTTAGGAAATACAGATTTACAATATCAGGAATCATGGTTAAAATTAATTAATTTATATGCTGGTAATTTCAATGATTTAAAAAGTGTGATCAGCTTAATCCATAATAATTATGATGGCGATGTTGGTGAATTTTTATCTGATGATACTTTGCTGATCACTAATCAAATGCAATCTCGATTTCGGGAAATATATAACCGTTTATCAACACAAGAAAAAGACATAGTGTTGAGTTTGATTAACTTTGGTATTCCTGTTTCTAGAGAAGATTTAAAACTGCATTTAAGTTTATCTGTTATTGATTTTAATAATGCTTTACAGTCTTTGCAACAAAGGTATTTGGTTACGAAAATCAAAAATGAGAAAATATTGTTTCAATTGTATCCTGTTTTTAGGGAATATGTGAGCAAATTTTGTCAAGATTAATGGATTGATATTTTTCCAGATCAGTAAATTATGTAGTCCATGAAACGAAACAACAGAATGTTTTAAAAGTATGTCATGGTGTATACAGAATTTTATATCCCTGATTATGAATCTTAAAATTATATGACGATATCCCCTTTACTGGGTAAATTCATTAAATCATTCATTGCTGCTTCCCAACCATGACCAAAAATGGGAAATGGGTATGTAGAAATTCCATCAAGTTTGTGATTTGCACCGTTCATTATGAATTTTACATGGGTAGCGATCGCACAAAATTTACCTATAATTAATGAATCACCACCATAGTTATAAAGAACGTTTTTTTCAAAGTTTTCTGGATTTTCTGGATCATCATAATAAGTGTAGACACCAATAATAATATTGAGTGATTTGATGCAGTTTTTAATAAAGCAAACCCGATGATGTTCTGCTATGGGATAGGGATTTTTAGGATTGGGTCCGTATTGTTCCATGAAATTGACACACACTCCTACTTATATCTGGTAATTTCAATGCTAATTTTGCCTTTGAAGTCGGGGATGGGTGCAGCAGGTTTGATAACCATAACTTGTATTTGAGAAACCATATCATTCTGCTGAAGAATAGCATCTGCGATCGCACCTGCTAATCTTTCCAACAAATCAAATTTAGATGTTTTCACTAAATTCTGCACTAAATTAATAACATTGCGATAGTCTACAGTATCTTCAATAGCGTCACTCTCAGCAGCTTGAGAAAGATCCAGCCATAATTTCAAATCTACCTCAAACCATTGTCCTAAAACCTTCTCTTCTGGTAAATACCCAATATAGCCATAGCAGCTAATTCCTGTTAAATGAATACAGTCCATAGTAAGAAACATTATAGTAGTAGTTTTACATCGTCCCCATTTTAAATCTTACACGAAAATTAAATTAAAAATTAAATTAAAAAGCCCGATAAACAACTTAAAATTAAAAAATTGTCTTATCTCCCATATTAAATGCAGTTAAATTTTAATAATCTTAATCAACTTTGGTCTTATGTTTTAACAGAAACCCTCAAACGCTTGGGTTTAAGTTGTGCTGTTTTATGTCCTGGTTCTCGTTCTACTCCCTTAACGGTAGCTTTTAGCAAACAAGCGCCAGATATTGAAGCTATTCCCATTTTAGATGAACGTTCTGCGGCTTTTTTTGCGTTAGGAAGAGCAAAAGCAACGGGAAAACCTGTGGTTTTGGTTTGTACTTCAGGGACAGCAGGAGCGAATTTTTACCCTGCGGTAATTGAAGCCAAAGAAAGTCGTGTACCTTTATTAATATTAACTACAGATAGACCTGCTGAATTACGAGATTGTCATTCTGGACAAACTATAGACCAAGTAAAATTATACGGTAATTATCCTAACTGGCAAACGGAGTTAGCTACACCTGTTGCAGATATAGGAATGTTACGTTATTTGCGACAAACGGTAATTCATGCTTGGGAACGTTGCCAATTTCCTAGCGGGGGAATTGTACATTTAAATATACCTTTTCGTGATCCTCTTGCACCAATTTCTGATGGTACTAATTTTACATTAGATTGTGAAGAGTTCTTTGCTGGGATAGTTCCAACTCAATTACCAATTACCCATTACCAATTACCTAAAGAATGGCAACAATGTCAACGGGGTATTATCATTGCTGGGGTAGCACAACCCAAAGAACCTGAAGAGTATTGTAAAGCGATCGCTCGTCTTTCCCAAACTCTGCAATGGCCTGTTTTAGCTGAAGGACTTTCTCCTGTTAGAAATTATGCAGACTTAAACCCCTATTTAATTTCTACCTACGACATCATTTTACGTAATCAAAAAATTGCCCAAGAATTAACACCAGAAATGGTAATTCAAATCGGTGAAATACCGACCAGTAAAGAATTACGTAATTGGTTAATTAATGTTAATCCTCAATGTTGGTTAATTGATAATAGTGCTGAAAATTTAGATCCTTTACATGGAAAAACAACACATTTAAGGATATCTGTAGAAAATATAGAGGTTGGGGAATGGGGAATGGAGAATGAAAAATGGGGGTTTTATTTACAAAAGTGGTGTGAAATTGAAGTGCAAATCAGAAAAACTATTGATGAGACTTTTGAAAATATGGAGGATTTAATTGAAAGTAAAGCTGCTTGGTTAATTTCACAAATTCTGCCTCCACAAACACCATTTTTTATTGCTAATAGTATGCCGGTGCGGGATGTAGAATTTTTCTCCAAACCGAATAATTTAGGGATCAAATCATATTTTAATCGTGGTGCAAATGGTATTGATGGTACTCTTTCCACTGCTTTAGGAATAGCACATCATCAACAAAGTAGTGTGATGTTGACAGGAGATTTAGCACTATTACATGATACCAATGGTTTTTTAATAAAAAATAAGTTCATTGGACACTTAACGATTGTATTAATAAATAATAATGGTGGAGGAATTTTTGAAATGTTACCTATTGCTAATTTTGATCCACCTTTTGAAGAATTTTTTGCCACTCCCCAGGATATTAATTTTGCTCAGTTATGTGCTACATACAATGTAGAATATGAGTTAATAAATTCTTGGAAACAGTTAAAAGAAAGGTTAAAACTGTTACCAAGTCAGAGAATACGGGTTTTGGAAATTAGGACGAATAGAAAAAGAGATGCTCAATGGAGAAAGGAATATTTAAGAAGGTTTAGTAATGCTTTTTAAGCATTCACTTTCTTTGCTGTTTATCAACTTCAAACCTTTGATTTTTCTGGGTTTTGGGTTTATTCAGCAAACCCTAGTTCGGAGCATCCCAAATGTGTAAATTTATGTTTATCTTACGAAGTAAACGCTCCAATGCTTTATATGATTGAACCGCAAAGGACGCAAAGGACACAAAGGAAAGAGATTTTAAGAGATTTTTTAGTGTTGCTGCGGTTACTTTTGAAAATTGGGATGCTCCCCCCTATTTCAGTCTTCAAAGCTGACTGCTGATAGCTGACTGCTGAATACTTACTTAAAATTTATCTTTCATTCCGCGAATTTTAGCAAAAGTTTTTACAGGATCTTTACTGTTTACAGCTAATTGTAATGAAGATTGATCCCAACGTAAAAACGGATTTGTCTGCTTTTCAATCCCCAGCAGAGAAGGTACTGTAGCTTCTTGACGCTGACGCATAGCTGTTACTTCTGCAAATCGCTTTTGCAACTCTGTGTTTTCACTATCCACAGTTAATGCAAAGCGCAGATTACTTAAAGTGTATTCATGGGCGCACCAAACACGGGTATTATCAGGTAAAGACCGCAGTTTGCTTAATGAGTTTACCATTTGTGCTGGTGTACCTTCAAACAAACGACCACAACCACCTGCAAATAAAGTATCACCACAGAATAATTCCCCTGTCTCATCTGGTGTTACTGGTGGAAAATAGTAAGCGATATGAGCGCGGGTATGGCCGGGTACAAAAAATACTTCTGCTGTGCGATCGGCAAATTGTACGCGATCGCCTTCTTGTAAAAATACCTGTTGTCCAGGAATCCTTCCCCGATCCTCAATTCCAGCATATACTGTCAATTGGGGGAATTTTTCGATTAACTCCAGATTAGCACCCACATGATCATGATGATGGTGTGTGTTAAAAATTGCTACTAAATTGCATTTGAGTTGTGCAAGTTCCTGTAAAACTGGTTTAGACTCCGCTGGATCAACAACAGCCGCAATATTGTGCTGTAAATCGTATAGCATAAATATATAGTTGTCAGAAAGTGCTGATAGTCGGATTACCTGCATTGCTTTCTTTACCTCCCACACACATGGATGCTTGATATTGATCATTTTAGAAGTTTTGAATTGAATCAGGTTAGTCAATTCAATTACTAATGAGACAAGAGCTTGTCCTAAGTTGACAATTTCATAGACAAAACTATACTTATATTGACAAAAATCAATATATTTTCAGGAAAAAATCAACTACTTGATATATAATACGGTGATATCAAGTATTGAATTGAGACTATTGCCGACGCGAAAACCAAGCAATGATGGTGGTAGTCTTTTTCAGAAACTTAATTGGAACACAATCGCGTTGGGCTACAGCGTGAAGGTCTACAGAGGGATAACCGCTCCCATGCTCCCGTTGAAGTAGAAAGTAAAGTCTAGCTTTGTCTAGGTTTTATATAGCAGAATAAGCTGTTATGCAGTTAAACTGTATAATCTTAATATTCTTAGGTCTTGTGGAACAGGCATACTTCGACTGCGCTCAGTACAAGTCTTGCCTGTTAACCTTATATAAATTAAATTCACGACAGCTTATGAACGGATTAAAAACCTAATTAAAATTCGTGAAAAAGCAGATTTTCAAGATCAGGCAAATGCACAAGTAATTGGACTTGATCATGTAAAAAAGCAATTACGTCAATTGCAACCCCAATCTTGATACTAATAACCAGTTTACAGCAGTTTTCATATATTTGTACCACATCCTTCTTGTTATCTTCCTTTCTTCCTTTGCGCCTTTGCGTCTTTGCGTGAGATTAAAAAATGTGGTTCATTTACCTGAAAATCGCTGTAAATAAAGGTGGCAGCAAAAAGTTTTTCGTTAGTAAAGGAAATAGGGAGATGGGGAAGAAAATTTTAGATTTTAGATTAGATTTTACAAAACAATCCAAAATCCAAAATCCAAAATAAATAACTCCTGACTCCTGAATTATTGTTATTAAGACCAAGAATCCAAATCTAAAGATTGCATTCCTCGACTGCTGACAAATTCCAGCAAACTACCTAACTGAAACCAAACAAACACACAAGTTCCCAAACTCAAAGGTAAACCAATACCCAAAGCTAGGGGAGAGGGAAAACCAAATATTTCTAAACCAGAAGACATAAATAAACAAACGCCTCCCGTAATACCAAGAAATGGTACTAACAATTGCTTTAAAGAAGCACTAGATTTAATAGGTTCTTGATTGTTATTTGGCCATTTTTGGACAATTACTTTTAATGTTCCCGATAAGGCAAAACCAGAAGTTAAAGCCATGAGGAAACCAACCAAAAGCAAGATATAAGGAGGTTGAAGAGGATAATAATACATGAAGACTCCTGATTTTTATGCAAATAATTTAAACGTTTTTACTGTTTTTCAGTAAACGAAATCAGAGATGTTGCTTTTGGCAAAATAGCTGCTACACTTTCTCTCGATAACTCGGTTAAAATGCCGACAGCTACATTTAATAACCGATTTGGTGGTAAGTCATCTTTGACTAAATCCCACAATCTTTGTACTTCATCAGTGTGTAAACGATCATCTTCAGTTAATGCTAAAACTAACTGACGACGTAAAAATTTACCTTCTTCCGATAGTAAATACTGTAAACCCATTCTGGCTGTTGGCACAACATCAAATTGCTGATCAGTCCGCGCAATGGAAATCAAATTTTCTAAACGCTGCCATTGGAATTTACCATCTTTAAATAGCACGTTCAATAACCGTCGTCTTAATGCGGGAGATTCACCAGTTAATAACCGTCGTGCTATGTAGGGATAACCTACTTCCACAATTTTAAAATTGGGGTTGAGGGTTAAAGCAATACCTTCCTGTGTCACTAAAGAACGAATAATTAAAGCAAACTTAGCGGGAACTCGGAAAGGATATTCATACATCAATTCCGAAAATTCATCGGTAATGGTTTTAAAGTTAAAATCACCGACGTTTTTACCAATGGCATTTCCCAGAACTGCTTCTAATGCTGGAACAATGGGAGCAATATTTGTTTTTGGAGCGAGGAAGCCCAATTTCACAAAGTCTTCCGCTAAGTCAGTATAATCTTTGTTAACAAGATGTACTAAGGCATCTACTAAGGTTTCCTTTGTGGTTTCTTCCAACTGGTCCATCATGCCAAAGTCGATGTAAGCCATGCGACCATCGGGAACAGCAAATAAATTACCAGGATGGGGGTCAGCATGGAAAAAACCATGTTCTAATAATTGTTGCAAACCAGAAGTAACACCAATCTGGATAATTGTTTCGGGATCTAAACCTGCTTGGCGAATGCTTTGGATATCTGTGAGTTTAAAGCCGTTGATCCATTCCAGGGTTAAAACATGGGTACTACTATAACGCCAGTAAATAGTTGGTACTTTTACTTGGAGGTCATCGCGGAAGTTGGTGGCAAATTTTTCCGCGTTCCGACCTTCGTTCATGTAGTCTATTTCTTCAAATAACTTCGTGCCAAACTCGTCTACGATTAATGTGAGGTCATGGCCAAGATTGAGGGGCAACCAAGGACTCAGCCAAGTAGCTGCCCAACGCATTAGATATAAGTCTTTTGTAATTACTGGACGCAGGTGCGGACGTTGTACCTTGACTGCTACTTCCTCACCAGTGATGAGACGACCCCGATATACTTGACCTAAACTAGCCGCAGCCACTGGTTTCGGGGAAAATTCGCTAAATATCTCGTCAATGGAACGGTTAAGTTCAGTTTCAATAATGTGTTGCGCTAGGTCATGGTCAAAGGGTGGTAACTGGTCTTGTAGTTTTACCAGTTCTTCTAAAAAGTCTTTACGGATCAAGTCTGGCCGAGTCGAAAGGGCTTGACCCACTTTAATAAATGTCGGACCGAGGTTTGTGAGCAGTTGTCGTAATTGGGTAGCTCGTTTACCCTTATTCTGCTCAACTTGGTTTTGCCATTCATCCCACTTGAGGCTGAATAGAAAGCCTGCAAAGGAGAGTATGATTCTCAGTAGTCTGCCCCAAGCTAACCAGGGACGGTAACGATAGTAACGAGCGATCGCTTCTGGATTATACTGCTTTAGTTCAGCAGGTTGATACTCACCCACGTCTTTTTTTGCCTCTACCTCTACAACTGGGAATTTGGGAATTTTGTATGTTTACTACCTATCTAACAAGCTAGTTGTCAGGTTTGTTGGTAGTTTTTGATGGAAATTATAGATAAACTCAATCTATCTTGACTGTTGAGATTAGTTTATCTTTTTCTTAATTATACTTTATAAAAGTACAAACTTTTGTCTCATAGCGAGAGTATTTTATTATTTCTTAATGTTTAAAGCAGTTTACCTTAGTATTAAAAATAACATTAAATATCTTGAAAATCCGATCCCATACAGGTTAGTTGATGGGAAAGGGAAGTTTTAGAAGTTAATCTGTTAAAATTCGTTCAGAAATAACTGCAAATGTAAAAACAATGAAATTCAAAGCAATTATTCATCCCGCCGCAGAAGGGGGTTATTGGGCTGAAGTACCTGCTCTTCCGGGTTGTATAACAGAAGGTGACACAATGGAAGAGTTAATTAATAACCTTCAAGATGCTATACAAGGTTGGTTAGAAGTAGCAAATGAAATACAAAAACTAGATCCAATCTCACAAGTGATTGAAATTGCAGTATGAAATCAATTTCGGGTAAGAAACTATGTAAAATTGTTGAGAAAAAAGGCTGGATTCTCAAAAAAATTACAGGCAGTCACCATATTTATGAAAAACCTGATGAAAGTAAAATTATCTCTATTCCTGTACATAGAAATCAAGATTTAAAACTTGGAACTTTAAAATCAATTATGAAAATAGCCCAATTAGAAGAAGATGATTTATAGTTAACAGTTACTTTTTTCATGCAATAAGGTGATCGCTTTTTAGATTAGAGAATCTCAAGAAAAGCGATCGCTACACGAAAAATAATGAATGTAAAAAGTAGAATTAGTAGCAGAAATGTTGAATGTCGTTACAAAAGTTTACATATTCAGTTATAGTAGTCCTATTAAGGGTGAAAATGTTAACATCTCATGATATCTTCCATCCAATGAACATAACTAATTTGTTGACACATACAA
>NZ_JADEXH010000081.1:0-10419 GCF_015207205.1 Sphaerospermopsis sp. LEGE 08334
TGGCTAATTCCCAATAGCAGGCATCTTCAGCACTGATTCTAGCGTATAATCTGAGTATCTTTGCACTTTACCTTCATTTCCTCAAAAGCAGTTGTGGTGAAGGTTAGATAGTTTTCGGAGATGTCTATTTAGAAAAAATTGATAAATTAAGGTATTTTGGTTTAAGTGATGAACAAATTGCAGAAGTGCTAGATTTACCTTTGGAGGTTGTCAAGCAGGTGGAATAGGACATTATTTAAGTAGAACAAAATTAAATTAAATCTTCTAAATCATCAACTGTCATAGGTGCTTGAGCCGCATGGCGAACATATAAAACAGATACAATATTGTCTCTAATTGTAAACATCACTCTGTAAATATTTTTAGATTTACCATAAAGCAATTGATGAACTTCTTCTGGAAAAATCTCATGTTCAACTGCCAAAGCACAACGCTGGGGTTTATCTTGTAAAGTAGCAATAGCATTCATCAATCCTCGAAACCAGGTATCAGCAAATTCAGGATTACGTTTTCGATACCAACGATATGCTTGCTCAATCTGTTTTTCAGCAATTGGAGTAATTTCAACTTGAAATGTCATATTTCTGTTGCATTTCCTGAATAAAATCTGCAAGAGGACGAGTTTGGCCACTGTTGAGTTCTTCAAAACCCTGCTGAATACCAGCAATAGTTTCCAAATGCTCAATTAATTGGCGTATCTTGCTAGGTTCAATTTTACCAGGATCGAGAAAAGTAATGAGAACCTGGGTACTATTATTGACATTTTCGGGAATTTCGGTAAATTCAATCTGTCCGTCTCGATAAATACCTTCGACTGTTTTTAGCATAAGTCTTGTGGTGTTGATTATTTTTTAGATTATACTATAATTTTCACAAGATATTTAATATTCTCATCCTGTAAATCCTCTAATCCTGGACATCCTAATTCTGACAATTATAACATAAGAACATAACCAATACTAAGTAAAATTCTCTGATCACTCAACTTTTATTCCTACCTATTGCTATTTTGTATTCCCCCCTACAGAAAATACAATCCTAAAACAAAATAAAGAAATCGGTCTTTTGACTACTAAAACTCTACACTAATAATAGTAACAGCAAATACATAAAACCTTTATTTTCCGTCATTAACACAACTTTTCTCATCAACTGAGTACAACTTAATATATCTCAAAATATCTTGCCTAAATCGCTGTAACTCTCACAGGCAAATAGATTTAATTGAGTACAAAAAACCTCAAACCTAACCCCAAAAATACCCGTACCCCTGTGCTAAAAAGCTAGTACCCCTACCCCAACAGAAAATGTAAATTTGTGTTAAATATCTGTTAAATAGGGGTTTAAACCTATTGAGTACAATCTTAATAAATTCAATAAATCTAATCGGTAGCTGGGATTTTCTCTGCTTTCGAGTCACCTGATATAAGCAGAAAAACACAACATGGCTCTCTTAACCAGACAGTACCGATGCAACAGTCTCTAGACAGTCTCAAAACCCAAGCTGCAAATACAGACTCGCGGAAAAATCTACTCTCTGGCGATTTTTTAGAGCCATTAATGAGTGATTTTCGCATCATTTTTGAGCGTGATCCAGCCGCACGAAATTGGTTAGAAGTTATCTTTTGTTATCCTGGTTTTCATGCTCTTTGTTTACATCGTCTCGCCCATTGGTTACACATTCGTAAAGTGGGTTTTATTCCCCGTTTAATTTCTCATTGGGGACGATTTTTTACAGGTATTGAAATTCATCCAGGTGCAAAAATTGGTAAAGGTGTATTTATCGATCATGGTATGGGTGTGGTTATTGGTGAAACTGCCATTATCGGCGATTATACACTCATTTATCAAGGTGTAACTCTCGGTGGAACAGGGAAAGAAAGCGGTAAACGTCATCCCACTTTAGGTAATAACGTGGTTGTGGGTGCAGGTGCGAAAGTTTTGGGAAATATTCAAATTAGCGATCGCGTGCGGATCGGTGCAGGTTCTATCGTTTTACGTGATGTTCCTCCTGATTCTACCGTGGTTGGTATTCCTGGGCGCATTATTTCCCAAAAACAGAAAAAACGCATTTCTCCTTTAGAACATGGAAAATTACCCGATGTGGAAGCAGGTATAATTCGTTCTTTACTTTCCCGCATTGAACAACTTGAACAACAAGTTAAAACTCTCAAAAATCATCAACAAGATGATGTATAGCAATGGAAATATCGGTAGTTCACAAATTGAGGATGGAATTTTCTCGACAAAAGCGTTTTCCTCCTGACTCCTGACTCCTGCTATATGAGAAAACTGTAAACTTTGCCTATCAACGAGCAGTAATTTATGTCCTTGAATGGTAACTTTTTGGCTTTAGGTGAACAATTTTTGGAAATTCCTTTGAGCGATCGCTCGGAAATTTTTCACCGCTTGCAAGAGTTAATGATTGCCTGTAGTTGTGAACCGGATGGTTCTTTAAGAGTGCAAATTAATAGCTTCAAAGAGGCAGTGATTGTGCAAAATACCATCATGCAATTTTTAGCTTCTCGTGAGGAATTAGTGGAATGGTTAGAAAGTTGTTGGTACTGCGGTTATAATGGCTAATTCTCAAAACCGATGTGAGTGATACAATTCACGACTTATCTCAGGTTTAATCACCACAATATCAGAAGTAAATTCAAGATGCAAAGTTAATTTATCTTCTGTAATAGTCAAAGTTATTGTTCACTCACAATTTCACTTGCATAATTACGACAATTAACCTAAGCTTAGGTTTCACTTATTTTTTCCCATCTGCTAAATCTCCAATTTTTCTAACATATTTTATTCTGTAATGGAGTGAAATTAGCAGGTAAATCTGTGTCTATTTTGATAGTTTGAACGTCAACTTATGGTAAACCGTAACAGCGATAAGAAATTATTGCAATTTCTACATAGTGAACTGTCACTTTCAAAAGCTGATATTGCTGTTGCTTTGCGACATCGTGAATTTGATCAAGGTCCCATTCCCATGCTGCTTTGGCAATATGGTTTGATAGATTTACAACAGTTAGAAAAGATTTTTGATTGGTTAGTCGAACAAGGTTAAACAATTGAAAATTGACAATTGACAATTAAAAAATATCAGGATCTTCCAGAAATATATATTCTGACTCCTGACTCCTGACTCCTGACTTCTTAATTATGAGGTAAATATTATGATTACGAGTTTAATTGCTGGACTGAGTATTTTGTTACTGACAGGACTTACTAATAGCTATATTAGCTACTGGCTATTTGTAGAACATCCCAAACATGAGCAAAATAAATCTTCCTAAATGATACCGAAATTTAGTTTTCTAACATACAGATGTGGTGTGAGTGATTGAGCAATAATTAAATATTATCAACTGTTTTGAATAACTCCTGTTATTTTTAGCAGTTATCTAAAAAAATTAATATTTGCTTTATATCTATGTGGAATGGCCATTGTAGCATTAAAGGACATTAGTAAAAACTAAGAATTCAGGATTCAGGAGTCAGAATATTTGATCAATCCTTAGATGATCAAATAGTGTTTTGTGGCGTAAACGTCAAAAATCTGACCACTAATAGCTGAACGTTTACAGTAAAACTTGGCTAGAGGAATGTTTGAGATGAGTCAAATTAGTATTAATGATACTACGTTACGTGACGGAGAACAAGCAGCGGGAGTTGCTTTTAACTTAGAAGAAAAAGTAGCGATCGCCAAATTTCTCGATGCCATTGGTGTACCAGAATTAGAAGTAGGTATACCCGCAATGGGAGAGGAAGAAATTCGTGCTATCAAAGCAATTTCTGAGTTAAATTTAGATACTAAATTACTAGCTTGGAATCGTGCAGTTATCTCAGATATAAAAGCCTCTATTGCCTGTGGAATCAAAAGAATACATATTGCTATTCCCGTTTCTGGTATTCAAATTGCCGCCAAATTTCATGGTCAATGGCGAGTTAGTTTACAAAGACTAAAAGACTGTATTAACTTTGCTCTAGATCATGATTTATGGGTAGCAGTAGGAGGAGAAGATTCTTCCAGAGCAGATGAAAATTTCCTCGAAGATGTAGCTTTATATGCTCAAGAATGGGGTGCATCTAGATTTCGTTTTTGTGATACAGTGGGAATCCTTGAACCTTTTAAAACTCACATCAAAGTTAAACGATTAGTATCTACTTTATCAATTCCCGTAGAAATTCACACCCATAATGATTTTGGTTTAGCAACTGCTAATGCTATTGCAGGAATTAGAGCCGGCGCACTCTCTGTCAATACCACCGTGAATGGTTTAGGAGAAAGAGCAGGAAATGCAGCTTTAGAAGAAGTTGTTATGGCTTTAAAACATATCTACAATGTTGACTTGGGAATTGATACAAAAAATTTCTTAAAACTATCTCAATTAGTTGCTAATGCTGCCGGTGCAAACGTGCCACCTTGGAAAGCAATTGTCGGTGAAAATACCTTTGCTCATGAATCAGGAATTCATGCTGATGGTGTCATCAAAAACCCAGAAACCTATGAACCATTTGCACCAGAAGCAGTAGGTTGGGAACGTCGTTTAGTCATCGGTAAACATTCTGGAAGGCATTTATTATCTAACTTATTAGCACAGCATGGGATATTTTTGAATGACGAAGAAACCCAAGCTGTTTTAAATGCAGTTCGCCATGAATCAACCATCAAAAAACGCAATCTTTCTACAGAAGAATTGTTGACTTTAGTACAGGAAAAGAGGTATTTTCATGCAGCGAGATGAGATAGAACTAAATGATTCACCAGTGTTTGAAATTGGTGAAAAAGTCCGAGTTAAGAAACTCATCAAAAATGATGGTACTTTTCCAGGGCGAGAAATTGGCGAAGTTTTAGCCAAAATTGGCGATGTTGGTTATGTGGCAAGTATAGGAACTTTTTTACAAGCTTACTATATATATGCCGTACATTTTTTAGATACAGGGTACATCATCGGTTGTCGCAAAAGAGAATTAGAATCTGCTGAGGAAAAATCACATGAAAGTAATGCTACGGACGAATGATGCTGGAACTTTGGTTGTCTATGTCGCTAAAAAAGACCTAGAAGAAGAAGTTGTTAAACAAACAGACAGTGAAGCAGGTAAAGTTCTCACTTTAGCTAATGGTTGGGAATTAGAATTTAGTGAAATTCCTACTCAAGAAAGTTTACCTCAAACTTTAGAAGCTAAACGTCTGTCCTAAAGTTATCTCAGGATTTTATCTCAGAATTTAGCTATCAGCATTCAGTTACAGCATATTTCATACCAGTGAGGTACAAACTCAAATCATAAAACCCTTGTGGAACAGGCATCCTGCCTGTTAGCCTTGTACCTCATTTACCTCGAAAGTGCTGTATTATTTTCTCTCATTTTATCTCGTGAGGGTTATCAATATGGGTGAAAAATATCTCACATTATCGGAATTAAATCTAGAAGGACAATTTTTAGGTTTTGTCGGTAATAAACCCGAAAAATATAAACATTTACGTTTAGCTATTCCTGGGGGAACTTTAAAAATTAAAATTCCCCAAGATTTACTTTGTTCCTTGGTTGCTAATTTAGTACCTGGTGAACAAGTTATCATTCATGCTATTAGTAAATTAAATCCACGCACCAGTAAACTTAAACTTATTGCTTATCGAGTTCAACAAGTTGGTTTTTGTCCTATTCATCATCAACTACCAGAAAATACAGCTAAAATTATGGTTTGTCAAAAATCTGGTTGTGTGAAACGAGGTGGTAAAGGTTTATTATCAGAATTAGAAAAAACTTTGTGCGATCGCGGTTTACTGCATAAAGTCAAAATTGAACACACCGACTGTCAAAAACGTTGTAGTAGCGCCCCTAATTGTGTTTTAATGTTGGGTAAAAAACAATATAATAAAATTCATCCAGAGGCGATCGCATCTTTGTTAGAAAATCATTTAACTTAATAGACATCTGGTGGTAATGAATGTAGGGACAATTCATGAATTGTCCCTACCAAAGGTTTCAGGTTATGCATATTTAATTTTCGGAGATACAGCATATTTCATACCAATGAGGTACAAACTCAAATCATAAAACCCTTGTGGAACAGGCATCCTGCCTGTTAACATTGTACCTCATTTACCTCGAAACTGCCGTATCTGAGATATCTAATGATAAATTAACCAATTTCCTAACAACGTATTAATACTTATTAATATTTCTTAAATATTGTAACTTTTAATTACATTTTTCTGTTCAAGACTCAAGAGTTTTTAATCTTTAGTCAGTTGACAGAAAACCTAAAAAAAACTTATAAACAAAGGAAATATAACAAAATAGCATATTTTCAAGCAAAAAATATGTATTTTATCCCAATAAATCTTTGATAAAAAAGATATCTCCTAAATCCTGACTATTATCTTACCAAAATAGCACTATAAACAAAATAGTAATTAACTTGTTAAAAATATTGATCCTCACTCAGTCTGAGTAAATTTAAAAATATCAGCACTGGTAAAAGTTTGGTTTTTAGCAAAAAAATGCTATAACAGTGACACGAAACAAATGTATAAAAGTGTGAGGAGTACAACTTTGACTACACGCAAATTCGCCAACATCATCTCAGCCAACTGGATGCAGTTCCTAAGCATCAATATATTAGGCTGCCTTTTACTATCTACATCTGCTGGAACGAAACCCGCTTCTGCGGTTGATAACTCAGTTCCTGCTACTGTCAGCAACGAATTAGAAACCCAGCTAGAAACAGTATCCAGCCAAAATTTTAGGCAAAATTTCAGCCAAGAATCTCAAGATACAGTTATTGAAAATAATCAACCGCTTAAGTTTTCCCCAGCACCCGAAACTATCTCACAGCTAGATTTCTCGACCAGCCTCGGTGATACCTTTCAACCAGCAAATCAAAACTCTTCTCTGAAAAAGTCTTCTCTTCAGCCCAAACAACCTCAAACCATCGCTCAAGTAGATCCTTCTGCTGGTACAACTGTAGGTGATACCTTTGCAGATGCAAATAGACTACGCCAGGAACTACTGATTGATCCCATTCTTCAAATTGAACCTCCCCTCAAAGCTGCTCCTGGTTCCAGTGCAGGTACACCCACTGCCTATGGTGCAAGTTGGGGACAAGCTTTTGTTGGTGGTGGAGTATTCTTTCCTTTTGATGGCAAAGTAGATGGTTCTCTATCTCTCGGTTTTGGTTTAGGAAACGCAGTGAAATCAGCAGGTCTAGAAGTTGCCTTCAATATTATCAGTGTCGGTGGTCAAGATAACTTCTTTGGAGACTTTGGTGATAGTGGCACTGTAGGCTTAAAACTACACAGAATCCTGTCCAGGGATACAGCCGTAGCCGTTGGTTGGTCAAATGCCATTAAATGGGGAGAAGCAGATATTCCCCAAGAGACTATCTATGGTGTAGTTAGCCAGAGATTTGACGCACTCTCTGTTTCTTTGGGTGTTGGTAGTGGCAGCTTCAGATCCAAAGGTGCTAGAAATGCAGGTGATAATGATCTCAACTTATTTGGCAGCATAGGTTACAGAGTCACACCACAAGCATCCCTCGTTAGTAGTTGGACTGGAAGTGGTCTTAACTTAGGTGCTTCTTTTGTTCCCTTCAAACAAACTCCTATGGTGATCAATGCTATCTTTACCGATGTCACTGACAACCTTAATAGTTCTGGATTTAGTTTAAGTGCAGGTTATAGTCTTCAGTTCTAAAATTTGTTTTTTTCACTACGGCAATTTCACCTAAAAAGGGCAAAACCATGATTAAACAAAAATTCACCCTCACCTTGGGTTTAATCTCTATATTATTAGGTTCTTTGGCTGCTTCCTCCGAACCAGCATTGGCTGGCCAGGAACCACCTCCAGGAACTGATATATCTGCTCTCATTGCGGAGACTGCGGCAGTTCAAACACTGTTTGAAATACCAACATCAGTAATATCACCAATAACAGGTGTTTCTGTTACTCCTGGTGATGGTGGTAATGTCAATATTACTATTGTTGCACCGCAAATTCAGATACAGTTGAGTAATACTGTCGTTGGAGTAATATCGGCACTTAACGCAGGTGGTGCCGCAGGTGGAGGTGGTGCCGCAGGTGGAGGTGGTGCCGCAGGTGGTGCTGGTAACGCAGGTGGAGGTGGTGCCGCAGGTGGTGCTGGTAACGCAGGTGGTGCTGGTAACGCAAGTGGTGCTGCCGCTGTTGCCAGCGTATTGGGAGGAAATGATAATGCCCCCGCAGCTGCCGCTCAAGTTGCTAATAATTTAACGGCTAATGGTGTTCCCGCGCAGGATGCACAAGAATTAACCGAAGCCTTAGGTGGAATTGTTGAGACTCCTATAGCTCAAGTAAGATCAGAAGAGCTAGTAGCAACTACTAAAAATCTCAAAGGGGATTCTGCCATTGCTCAAGCCGCTGAAACACCCAGGGTAAACATCAATAACTTAAATAAAGCTATTGAAACCTACAATCGTATTATCAAACAAAGTGATCTACCTACTCTCCAAAAACTCTCCCAAGATGAAACTTTCATGGCAATTAATAAAGTTCTCAAACAGTTGAGAGCAGCTTTGAATACAAGCAATTAGTCAGAAATGAACCCCAGTATCTACACAATCCAAATCTAAATGATTGTCATAGAAAGCTGGCAATAATGATCTCCTGACTCATTAGACATCTCCGAAAATGAATGTAGGGACAATTCATGAATTGTCCCTACCAAGGGTTAGACCTGAAAAACTGTGCATTTTGGGTCTAAGAAATCCAAAAATTTGGGGATGACAGATAGCTGAAACTGTTCCCTATTCCCTGTTAAGAGTTTCCTGCCTCAACGGAAAGACTTTTTCAGCAAAGCCTAATTAATTCATAAAATTATCGCATATTTACAATTAAATATCTCCCGACTTTTAATAAAAATTTCGCTATTGCGTGTTTTTACAGTCGGGAGACGGTTAACCAGCTATACTTTCTATTAAGTGCCAATTGCGACTATGTTCAATTTGCTGTCGGACAAAATCAAAGACTTGTCGGCAATGGTTATCCAGTTTAAGTGGTAGTTCCTCATTTTTGATCACAATATTCATGCGGGTTTCCTCGTCCGTAGCAGTGGATTTATCAATCAATACTTCCACTGTCACTAACTTGGAAAATGATACATTTCCGGGAATTTCACGAGCCATAATGTAATCTGGTGTGTAGTATTGAATTTCCAAACCACAATACTGTAGTAGCTCTATCAGCAATGGTTGTAGATAGTCGCTGGCAACAGAAACAAGAACAGAACAGGTATAGCGAGCCATAATAGCCCCACGCTTTTTAACACTCTGTCCATCCTATAATATATTGACCTTATCTGCTAACCTAACGGTTATAGGAGTCAGGAGTCAGGAGTTGTTTAATAGACATCTCCGAAAATGAATGTAGAGACGTTGCATGCAACGTCTCTACAAGGGTTCTGGAAACCGCACATTTAATTACCCATTACCTATTTTGCAATCATCATCTATGCAATATGCTGATTGATAAGTATTCGCACGTTTACCAAACATGGTATAGCGATTATCTGCCTTGCCAGCGTTTTGATGGACTTTGAGCATCTATTAAAATCATACCTTGTTCACAATCTTGAGCGGTAATTCCCCATTGGGATAATAGTTGTTGATCTTGCATGGGGATGTAGCGAAATAGCTTTCCCTGGTCTAGATTTTCTAATAATTGCACTAAAGTAACACAGAGATTGCAATTACCATCATAAATGACGTAGTAATTCATATTATGTAGGGAACAGGTGACTGGGGACTGGGGATACAATTTTGGATTTTGGATTTTGGATTTTGGATTGTTTCTGTCAACTCCAATCTAAAATCTAAAATCTAAAATCTAAAATTATTCTGACTCCTGATAAGTTTATTCTGGAACGTCAATCAAAATATTGCCATCTTCCACACGGAGAGGAAATACTGGCAGGGTTTTGGCTGCGGATACCATTGATAGTAATTTACCAACTCCGGGTGGCCAAGGACACCAAGTTTTTACTTCTCCAGTATTGAGGTCAAAAGCACTACGATGGAAAGAACAAACAATAGCTCCGTCTTGAATTTTACCGGATTTCATGGGTAATTTGAGGTGAGGACAGCTATTTTCTACGGCATAAAGCTGATTTTCGTGGTTTAACACTAAAATGTTTCTGTTTCCTACTTTCACCACTTCCCGCGCACCAGGGGATAGGGCGTTTGCTTCGAGAATTTTTGTCCAGGCCATTGTGTTCTCCTTTTTTTTCTTTTTTTATACCTGTTTTTAGTTTCTCTGCTATATAAAACCTAGACAAAGCTAGACTTTACTTTCTACTTCAACGGGAGCATGGGAGCGGTTATCCCTCCGTAGACTTGCACGCTGTAGCCCAACGCGATCTTTCTGGTGTGAAAGGAGGCA
>NZ_JADEXH010000082.1:0-10146 GCF_015207205.1 Sphaerospermopsis sp. LEGE 08334
CTTCCACTCTTACCCCCCCTTCCATTCTTACCCCCCCTTCTCCCCAGGGAGAAGGGGGCTGGGGGGATGAGGGCAAACTTCGCCACTTACTTTCCCATACCGATGAACCACACCAGTTTACAGAATCAGAAGTAAAGCGTTTAATTGAGGCCATTGATAATTGTAAGATTCTTGATCCGGCCTGTGGTTCAGGTGCTTTTCCGATGGGAATTTTACAGAAAATGGTACATATTTTGGCAAAACTCGATCCGCGTAATCTAAATTGGAAACAGAGACAAATTGATCGCCTCAATCAATTAATTATTGATGCAGAAGATATTGAGGATGAAAAAACACGGACAGATACATTAACTAATCTGGAAGCACAAAAAGAGAATTTAGAACGGGCATTTGCGCGTAATGGGTTAGACTATGGACGTAAGTTGTTTTTGATTCAAAATTGTATTTATGGGGTAGATATTCAGGCGATCGCTGTGCAAATTGCTAAGTTAAGATTTTTTATCTCTTTAATTATTGATCAACAAGAAGATCAAGATGAAATAAATCGAGGAATTTTACCTTTACCGAACTTAGAAACGAAATTTGTAGCCGCAAATTCATTAATTGGAGTTGCCAAAGTGCAGCAATTATCAGTTTTTGATACCCAAGAAATTCAAGCCAAACAAAAGCGATTGGAACGGTTACGACGGGATCATTTCTTTGCTAAAAGTTTGGAAACCAAGCGGAAGAAACGCCAGGAAGATGAGCTTTTATGTCAAGAAATTGGTGAGATTTTGCGGCGCAATAAGTCGCCAAATGTGGAGTCATTACAATCATGGAAACCTTATGATCAAAATGCTTCCGCAGACTTTTTTGATCCTGAGTGGATGTTTGGTATTAATGATGGTTTTGATATTTGTATTGGTAATCCGCCCTATGTGAGACAGGAACAGATTAAAGAGTTAAAACCTGTATTTAAGCAAAATTTTCAATGTTTTACAGGTGTTGCTGACTTGTTTGTTTATTTCTTTGAGCGTGGTTATCAATTATTAAAAACTGGCGGCGTATTGAGTTATATCTGTTCTAATAAATATTTTCGTTCCGGTTATGGCGAAAAGTTGCGCGATTTTCTGGGCAAAAATACAACCATTAAGCAGCTTATTGATTTTGGTGATACGGATGTTTTTACAGCTATTGCTTATCCCAGCATTATTTTATTTAGCAAGGAAAAACCCTCACCCCCAGCCCCTCTCCCTAGAGGAGAGGGGGGCAAGACTCTTACTCCCCTTTCTCCCCAGGGAGAAGGGGGCAGGGGGGATGAGGGCATTCTCTCCCTCACATGGGACAAATCTCAAAACCTATCCGAATTTGCCCAAGTCTTCCATTCTCAAAATTTCTTAATGCCACAATCTGCACTTAAAGCCGATGGTTGGCGATTAGAAAATACACAGGTTTTAGATTTATTAGCAAAGTTAAGAAATGCGGGTAAGCCTTTGGGAGAATATGTAAACGGTAAATTTTATCGTGGTATTTTGACAGGTTTTAATGAGGCTTTTGTAATTGATCGAGAAACAAGAGATAAATTAATTGCTGAACATCCATCATCTGCTGAAGTGATTAAGCCTTTACTTCGTGGTCGTGATGTTAAAAGATGGTATGTTGATTATCAAGATTTGTATTTAATCAAGATTGAATCTTCAGAAAATAAAACTCATTCTTGGTCAAATCAAGCAGAAAAAGAAGCTGAAAAAGTATTTGCTAAAACTTATCCTGCGATTCATAAACATTTTGAACAATTTAGAAATCAATTAACCACTAGATCGGATCAAGGTAAATTCTTTTGGGAGTTGCGATCGTGTAAATATTGGCAAGACTTTGAACAGCCTAAAATAGTTTGGGGAAACTTGGCAATTTCTCCTCAATTTGCTATAGCCTTAGAAGATTTTTATTTATCTGCTCCTGCAAATTTAATTATTTCAAAAAATGAAAAATATTTATTAGCAATTTTTAACTCTCAAATTACCCAATACATAGTTTCTCAAAATGCAGCAGTAAGACAAGGAGGGTTTTTAGAATTTAAACCGATGTATGTTTCTCAAATCCCTATCCCCACCGCCACCGAAGCAGAACAAAAAGCAATAGAAACCCTAGTCCAGAAATGTCTAGAAGCAAAGGGTCAAAACTGCCAACAATGGGAACAAGAAATAGATGAGATAGTAGCGCGACTGTATGGGTTGAGTGATGAAGAAATGGAGATAATAAAAGGGTTGAACGCGGATTAAACGGATTACACAGATGGCGCGGATTAGGTTATCTGTTACAGTCATAGACAACTAAAATCCGTGAAATCCTTTAATCTATTTAATCCGTGATTCTAACCTTATTTTTAGCCATTCACGCATCACTCAGGCTTACTCAGGAAAGGCGATCGCCCCTTCCATTACCTTATGCGATCGCCCTCATCATTAGTATAATTCTTCAGGAAAATCACCAAAACGAATAACCTTTGTTAATTCTTGGTAATAAGTAACTCATTTATCAGCAATTAATTTCGTATCTTCCAAGTCATAAATTAGGTATGTTCTGATTTTCTCCCATCCTTGAGAACCTGCACCTTCACCCCAACAATGTTGAATTTATTGGGGAGTTAAAACCAACCTAGCAGATTTTCGCAATCCCATTTCTATGACTGCACTTTTTAGGGAATGTGGGATATAAAGCTTTATTGACAAAATCCCATCTCCGCCAGCAATGAGGGGGCTATAATGTATCTCATGACCAAGGAATCCGCTGTATTAATAAAAATCATCAAAATACCTTTATTTGTCCAGATTGTGGGATGTTTATTTAAATATAAATCTTGACTTATTGGGCTATTTGATCATAGTTTATTACATAGTCGATTACATCATTTCCCTAAAAGGATTAACCCCGAAAAATGTCTTACAAGTTACTATTTGTCTGCCTGGGTAATATTTGCCGATCGCCCTCGGCAGAAAATATTATGAATTATCTGATTGACCAAGCTGGTCTGAGCGATAAAATTTACTGTGATTCTGCTGGTACTTCTAGTTATCACATTGGTAGTCCACCTGACCGCCGCATGAGTGCTGCTGCATCTGCTAAGATGGGAATTAAACTACGTGGTCAAGCTCGTCAGTTTCAAAAATCAGACTTTCAAGAGTTTGATTTAATTTTGGCAATGGATAAGGATAACTATCAAGATATTCTCGCTGTTGACCGTTCTGGAGAATATCACCATAAAGTCCGTTTGATGTGTGATTTTTGCTCTCAACACGATCTCAAAGAAGTTCCAGATCCCTATTATGGCGGACAAGAGGGATTTAATCAGGTGATAGACCTCCTTATGGATGCTTGTTCAGGTCTGCTAGAATATGTGATCAGGAACTGGTGACTGGTGACTGGTGACCTACTCTACAAGACCATGCTTAATGGCAAACCGCACCAGTTCTGCGCGATTACTGGTTTCTGTTTTTCTCAATAAACTGCTGACGTATTTTTCAACTGTGCGCGGACTCAGGTGTAGTTGATTACCCATTTCGGCGTTAGACAAACCGTGAGTCAATAGTTCTAAGACTTCCTGCTCTCTTGTAGTTAATGATAATAACAACTGAGAATTGACAATTGGTGTCGATAAATGATTTTGTCCGTGTATTGATTTTATCAGGTTAGACCCATCTAAACTTTCTTGATGAGAAAAGCGGTATTCTGATTGAATGATTTGCGATCGCTCTAGTAAATTACGAATAGCTGCGGCTAACTCTTCTAGTTCAAAAGGCTTAGGCAAGTATAAATCACATCCTGATTGATAACCAAGAATTCTTTCTTGGGTTTTGGTTCGGGCTGTTAACAAAATTACAGGTAACAACCTAAACTCAGGTTGTTGACGCACCCGACGCACCAGTTCATAGCCGTTCATCCTTGGCATGACAATATCTGTCACCATTAAATCAGGATGGTTCTTTTCCACCATAGACAAAGCCTCTTGACCGTCATCAGCCATGATCACCGAATAGCCAGACAGTTCAAGATAATCACCAATAGACAGACGAGTGCCGAGGTCGTCATCCACTACAAGGATCTTCAAGGGCATGGACAGTACACCCCTAGCATTTTTCTTACTCAATATTTTGTTATTATATGCTTAGGAAGTGTTCATAAAATTTAATGTTATTTCAAATTTTAATAATGTTATAGTAGTAGATTAAATTAAATAGAAAATATAATGTAAAATTCAATTAGTCGAAATTCATTATTCAAATTACAAATGTTTTAAACAACGAAGTAAAGCAACTAAGCAATATTTAACATAAAGCAGATTTTCAATGAGTGACAAAAACGAAGGTTATAAAGTAATTAGCGACAATCGCCAAGCTCGTTATTTGTATGAAATCCTAGAAACCTACGAAGCGGGAATACAGTTGGCAGGTACAGAGGTAAAATCAATACGGGCTGGTAAAGCAAATCTCCAGGATGGCTATGCGTTAATTCGCAATGGTGAAGCATGGTTAATAAATGTACATATTTCTCCCTATACCTCTAGTGGACAATATTTTAATCATGAACCGCGTCGCACTCGTAAGTTGCTACTGCATCGGCAAGAACTCCGCAAGCTAATTGGTAAAGTAGAACAGCAGGGTTTAACCTTAGTGCCGTTGAAAATGTATCTGAAACGCGGCTGGGTAAAAGTCAGCATCGGTTTATGTAAAGGTAAGAAAATTCACGATAAGCGGGAAAGCCTCAAACGCCGGCAAGATCAACGTGATATTCAACGAGCAATGAAAAATTATTAGCCAAATATACCGCAGATTGATTTGGCTAATCGGAGGAATAGATATATTGGTCCAAAGAAATTAAGGATCACCTCAAGAATGCTATTGACACACCCATACAAGATGTGTCAGACCTAGACAACAAAGAGATACAGTATTGATGTCGAGCAATGCTTTTTTCCATGAAAATAAAACTCAAATTACAGCAGTTTTCATGTATTTGTACCACATCCTTCTTGTTATCTTCCTTTCTTCCTTTGCGCCTTTGCGTCTTTGCGTGAGATTAAAAAATGTGGTTCATTTACCTGAAAATCGCTGTAAACAAAACCCAGGAAATATTAATGGCTAAACACGCTGGTATAGCAAGGATTACCTATACTAAGGCGTGAAAGTCTACACCACGGATAACTGCTCCCATGCTCCCATTGAAGTAGAAAGTAAAGTCTAGCAATGTCAGTGGTTTTATATAGCAGTCCAATAGCTGGCGACTAAAGCAGCCATTAACCACCAAAGAGTATTGACTTCAGGACGATACCAGACGGTATCTACCGTGCCATGAGCAAGCATACCTAACAAAGTAGCGATCGCCCCAATTAACCAAAATCCATCTTTACTTCTCAAGTTTAGGAAACGGCGCATTTGCATAAATGCCGTATTCAAGATGACAATTATTAACCAAAGAAAACAAGCTAAACCCAAAAAACCTGTTTCTACAGCCGTCTCCAGGAAAATTGAATAGGCACTCAAAGCAGTATAACGGGGACGTTGGTAAAGAGGATAAACTTTATTGAAAGAATTGTGACCAGGACCGATACCAATAATGGGGCGATCGCGGATCATTTCAAAAACAGCATCCCAGACATTGCGACGGAAATTATTACTACTATCTTGACGATCAGCAAAAATACTAAAAACTCGCAACCGTACAGGTTCAACAAAAATCACCGCCAACACCAATACCCCAATCAAACCCCCTACAATAATTGGCAATGACCAAGTGCGCCAAAAAGGTGGCATTTCCACACTCCACCAATAAACCAACAATGCCATTGCAGCCAAAAGCCCCACCACCAAACCAATCCAGCCCCCACGACTAAAAGTAAGAACCAAACAGGCTGTATTGACAACAAACATTGTTAGTGCTAAAGCTTTCCTAATCCAACCTTGCCAAGCAAAAATAGCCACCAAACTTAAAACCACTGCTGGTATTAGATATCCAGCCAATAAGTTAGGATTACCTAAATAACTGTAAACCCTGGTTGTCTTAGCCAAACTTGACTCTGGATCAACCCAAGTAGCCAATGCTTTAGCGCCAAAAAACCATTGCCGAATTCCATATACACTGACAATCAGAGATATATGTAAGTAAAGAGTAATTAGCCAAGTTCGCAAACGGGAAATTCTCAGAACTCTAGCGCATAGAACAAAGAGCAATAAATAGAGTGTTAAGGTTACCAAATCACTCAACGCGGCCTTTTTCACTGGTGATAAAGCTGTAGCCGCCACAGCAATAAACCAATAGAGCAACACTAGCAGATGAATAGGCGTAACCGAAGCGGCATTTGTCAGACTTGTATCATCAGATACAGTCAATAGCACCCAGAACCCCACGCCAGCTACAAGCAGCAAACCGATTAGGGTACTAGAAACAAAAGGTGCAAGAGCATAGATAAGACTAAGTAGAACAGCCGCTATCGTATCTCCCCACTGCATTAAAATACTGGTTTGTCGCCAAGGACGTAAAATACCCACCATCAACCGATGCAGGTAACTAGTATCCAAATATTCTCTGAGCGGTACAGAGGATAAAGTCAATCTTTGCCAGACTAAATTCATAAACAAGGTTGTGATCAACTAGCACCTAATTGTAGAACTTAGCCTTAATCATAATCCGGTGATTGGTAATTGGTAATGGGTAATTGGTAATGGGTAATTGGTAATTGGTAATTGGTAATTGGTAATTGGTAATTGGTAATTGGTAAATTTATTACTGTAACCTGTAACCTGTAACCTGTAACCTGTAACCTGTAACCTGTCACCTGTCACCTGTAACCTGTCACCTGTCACCTGTAACCTGTCACCTGTAACCTGTAACCTGTAACCTGTAACCTGTCACCTGTAACCTGTCACCTGTGACCAATCACCAATCACCAATCACCAATCACCAATCACCAATCACTATTTAGCGGAATTAGTCGTTGGCAGTGGCAAAGAAATTACATAGCGATATCCTGATTCTGGAGAACCTTGAATGGAAATTTGTCCACCATGTAGTTCTGCCAGCTGACAGCTGAGTAACAAACCTAGTTTTTCACGAGACAGATTCACAGAAGTATTACCTAAATCCTTATCTGAGCTATCAACCAGGATTCCTAACTGTTGCTCAATCAAATTTGCTGACTTTTCCCAATTTCCTGGGGCATTCTTCTTATTTTCTAAATCAGAATCATACTTTTCAGACTCACCCAAGATTTCTGATATGGACAAAGAATCAAGACGTAAATAAGAGTCAATTTCACCGTTTCCATCTCCTACTCCTAACCAGGGATGGGAAACCCAAATAGTAATACAGAGCGTATTTTCTTTATAAGAAATATGAACACGAACAATACTACCTGTAGTAGAAAGTTGAATAATGCTAAACAACAGGTTATACAAAATTTGTCGCACCTTATCTTTATCTAAAGGCCAAATGCGATTGTGTCCTGGTTCTATAGACAAGCGAATTTCTTGATTCCGACGGACAGCCACTTCTGATAGAGTGTTGATAGCTTGTTGACACAGCATTTCAATATCTACAGGAGCTAAGTTCAGCACATTAGAATTATCACTTAATGTTCCTAGTTCGGTAATTTCATTGACTAAAGACAGTAAGTAGCGTCCACTGTGTTGGATAATCTCTAGATATTCTCGCTGCTTTGTTGTTAAAGGCCCATAAATTTCACGTGCCAGAACACCAGCCATCCCCAGTACGGATGTTAAGGGTGTACGCAATTCTTGAGTTAGTTGGCCTAAGAGTTCTAGTTTCAGATGCTGAGTAGAATTAGAAACATTTTCTAGAATGGGTGGTGCGATTTCCCAGTCAATTGCCTGTTCTTCTGGGAATGGCAAGCTAGGAATACTTGTACTGGGAATACTTGTAATAGTGCTTTTTTGGAATTGACCTTGCAACAATCGGTTGCGTTCAAATTCACTCATGCACCAACGAGCGATGATTTGCAAAAACTCAATTTCTCGATCTGTAAAATTGCGTGGTTGACGATTCATGACTGCCAATGCACCCAAGCAGTATCCCGAAGCATCAATTAATGGCGCTCCCAAGTAGGAACGGATGCCATATTTTTGGACTAACTTACTGGTAGATATTGGTGTATTTATTACTGATTTTGTATCATTAATAACTAATATTTGAGAATTTTCTACCACCTGAGAGCAAAAAGAATCCCGTCGTAATAATTGACGTTTTTGTGCTAGATCATTCATGAGACCTAATCTTGATAAACCCACTGATGATTTGAACCAGTGAACTTCTTGGTCCATAAATCCCAAAATAGAAATTTCTGCTGCCAAAAAGTGAGCAGCTGTTTGAGTAGCTTCTTCAAATACCGGAATTGTTTCTGGTTGCCGTAAACCCAAGTCTAACAATACTCTGATGCGTTGTTCTTCTTTTGCGTCTAAACCATTCCAACCATCATTGGGGGCAAATAGTTTGTTTTCAGGCTCTATCATTGCTACTGCTACCTTGATACTTGCTGCATATTGTAAGTTGTGTAACCGCTGGGATGAGGTTACTATTTCCTATGTTTCAGCATTCCCCAATTTCACTTGGGATTAATACGTTGGAAAAAATTTTTTTGCTACTAGCAGTACCAGGCTAAATTCAGCCTACACAGATAATAGTAAAACCTTGTTGGTGCATTGCTTTTTTTACTCTTCTTTTATACTTCATGCACTAGCAAAAGGCTGTGATATACACTTTTTCAATTTCAAATTGCCTAAAATCCTTGACCTGTAATATTTTCATGTTTATTCAGCAAACCCTAATTACCTATTTCTTAGAAACTGAGGATAAACAGGCAACCTGGTTACTAACTCCCAGCCCCCAGAGTGTAAAATTTCTCTTAATCTCTGTATCTGTAAATGAGGATAATCTGGGTTAACTTCATCTTTGGGACCTATTCCGCCCAAATCTCTTGCACCTGCATCCAAACACGCTAATAACCAATTGTCATCTTGCAGTAAATTAGGGGGAATTTGTACTGTAATGTCTGCAGGTAAAATTTCCCGTGCTTTCCTGATCACATGCGGTAGTTGATGAGGATCAAAAGCTTCTGCGTTAAAGGTTTGCTGACTTCCCGGACTGTGAGGTTGCAAAATAACTTCTTGTATATGTTGATAGCGTTGATGCAACTCAGAAATAGCTGTTAAAGTTTCCCAGCGATCATCTTCACTTTCTCCTATTCCCAATAATAATCCAGTTGTAAAGGGAATTTGCAACTCTCCCGCCCATTGTAATTGTTGTAAACGCACTTGAGGTAATTTACTCGGTGCATGACGATGAACAGTATTTAATAACTGGGGTGTCAACTGTTCCAACATTAACCCCATCGAAACATTAACATTTTTCAGCTTTTCCATTTCCGCAAAACTCAGTGGTCCGGCATTGGTATGGGGTAAAAATCCCATTGATAAAGCTAAAGTACATAAATCATAAATAAGCTGAAACCAAGCTTCACGTCTGGATGAAAAAGGATGAACTTCACCGCTGAGAATGAGTATTTCACAGATATTTTGATTTTTTAAAGGTAATAAAATATTCTCTGCTTGTTCTAGCGTCATCCAAGGACGTGAACCTGGTTCAACACGAAAATTACAATAACTACATCTATTAAAACATTCGTAAGTAGGAACAAGAGTATATGCAGGACTATAAGTGACTACCTTGGCACTAGATAACAGCATTTTTACAATCCAGAGAAGAAGTTTACAAAAATATAAAGCCTGTAACCCTTACTATATCTAGGTTTTCTGATCCTGTGAGAAAAATTTTAAAAAATATTACGAAAACCCCTTTACAAATCGAAATATTTGACCTACTATAAATTCATCAGGTAGAAACACCTACCAAAACATACATACATAAAACGCAATCATAAGAACATGACAACCGCCATTCAACAGCGCCAAAGCGCCAACGTATGGGATCGTTTTTGTGAATTTATCACAAGCACCAACAACCGCCTTTACATCGGCTGGTTCGGTGTATTAATGATCCCCACCTTGTTAGCAGCTACCACTTGCTTCATCATCGCATTTATCGCTGCTCCTCCCGTTGACATCGACGGCATCCGTGAACCCGTTGCAGGTTCTTTAA
>NZ_JADEXH010000083.1:0-9192 GCF_015207205.1 Sphaerospermopsis sp. LEGE 08334
GATGACATTTTTGGTGATTTACTGTTTCTCAAATGCTTTTTTCACTGTATATGTCTGTTTTTACGCTAACTTTGATTTTTCATCTCCGTAATTTCCCTCTGGGACAGTTTGGGGTGCGGAATGTGGGTTCTATCTCCCTTCCAAAACCTAAACCTGATTTTTGCAATTCAATTTCCATACATCTTTGATAAATAACCTCCTGAAAACCATTTCCCAAAGTTCGGTGTATTTTCATTGCACACCCATTAATTATATATGTGATTTCATCTAAGTTTTTATTATTGGGTGTGTTCATGGATTTACAGGATTGTTATTTGTAGGTTATTGGTGGGATGCTGAAATTATCATTGTCAGAATCAGGATGTCCAGGATTTGAGGATTTTCAGGATTGTAATTGATAAATTGTTTATGAATATTTGAATATTTTCAGGATTGTAATTGATAAGTTATTAGTGGGATGCTGAAATTTTCATTGTCTGAATCAGGATGTCCAGGATTTGAGGATTTTCAGGATTGTAATTGATAAATTGTTTGTAAATACTTGAATAGTATACAATAAAATTACTCTAAAAGTCAACAAATTAAAGTAGATAATTTAACAGATAATTGATTATCTAACATCTTAAAATCTGTTATGATCATTCTTCTCTACCTTCGATTCCACCTCTACGAGAAGCTAATTCTTGTTCTATTTCATCTGCATTTAATAAAGGTTTACCAGATGCAACAATTTTAGAGCGAATTTCTCGCAAACGTTCACCCAAAGGCGGTTTTTTAACTGTGGTTTTAAGGTGCAGAAAATCTACAAAATTTAAAACTTCTTCTTGTTTATCCTGGGGTAAAGACCGCCACTTTGTTAATAATTCTTGTTCTGAAATCATTGATTTTTACCTAATTATTTCCAAGATCATAGCAAATCTTAAATCTAATTACAACATAAGATTATAAATTATATTATAAATTTTTACTTTACCTAAATATTCCCAAAGTCTCTATTTCTCATAGAGAATAAAACAACAACATCCTGTAAATCCTATAATCCTGGTTATCCTAATTCAGACAAAAAAATCCTCAAATCCCCACTTCAAATAAACAACCACATCCTGAAAATCCTATAATCCTGGATATCCTGATTCAGACAAAATCATCAAAAATTCCCTATTTACAAACTCTCTAATTCTTCCCTTACAGATAATGGTTGATATCCCAAACTAAAAGCTTTTACACTATCTAAAGAAACATCCTTTGGCCTTGGTGCTGCCATTTTCACATCATCTTGCAAACATGATTTTAGTTTATCATCTGGTAGTTGCATTACTTCCACTAAAAATTTACCAAAATCATAACGAGAAATTCTCTCTTTACCACCTAAATGAATTATCCCATTTACCTTTTCTAATGCTAATAATAATCCTTTTGCGGCTGTATTTGCACTGACTGGGGTGCGAAATTCATCTCTAAATAAACTTAGTTCTTTTCCGTCTTTCAATGTTTGTATAAAACCCTGAATAAAGCTTTTCGCTGTGGGTGTTTCCTTACCAAACATTAACGGCATTCTACAAATTGCAGCTTGGGGATATACTTGTAATATTCCTGTTTCTGCTTGCGCTTTTTGTTCACCGTAAATATTCACAGGTGAAACTGCATCTGTTTCTTTATACGGTGCTTTTAACCCATCAAAAACTAAGTCAGTGGAAGTAAAAGCTAAAGGTAAATTATGATCTGCACACAGTCCAGCAATGTCACAAGATGCGGTAACATTAATAGTATAAGATGACTGAGGATGCAGTTGACAATAATTTGGTTGAGATTGTGCCGCAGTATGAATTACTGCATCTGGTTTTATATGATGGAATATTTCTTTTAATTTCTGAAAGTCTGTTAAATCAACTTGCAATATTTTTACATTTGGTATCTCTAAAAAATGGGTGGCATAAGTAGCGTAAACTTCCCATTTTTCTCTCTTTGCTATTTGGCAAAGATGCCAACCTAAGAAACCACTCGCACCCGTAATTAGGAGTTTTTTCATTATCTATTTCGACTCCTGACTCCTAAATTCTTCATTTTAATAATTCCTGAAATTCCTTTTTCTCCCTGATTTTATCAAAATCTGTGTCATTTTGGGCTAATTTTTGGTATTTTTCAGGTTGCATTTGCATAGCTTTTACTAGGTACTCAATTGCTAAGTCTGGTTTATTTTGTAAGGCATAATTACAAGCTTTATTGTAATATGCTTGGTGGGAATTTGGGTTGATACTGATAGCTTCATTATAAGATGCCAAGCCTTCTTTGTACCTGCGTAATTTTGTTAGTGCAATTCCTCTGTTGATCCAAGCTTCAAATTTATCTGGTTCAATAACTATAGCTTCATCGTAGGATTTTACGGCTTCTTCATAACGCCGTAAAGCTGATAAAGCATTACCCCGATTATACCAAGCTTCATTTTTATTCGGACGAATGGCGATCGCCTGATCATAGGATTCTAAAGCCTCATCATACCGATGTAAAGCTATCAGAGCATTACCTCGATTCACCCATGTTTCTACGCTGTCTTTTTTAACTTCAATTGCTTGATTATATAAAACCAGAGCTTCTTTGTAGCGACTGCTATCTAAAAAATTATTGCCTTGAATGAATAATTCTTCCGCTTTTTGACTATCTTGTACTTCTGCTATGAGTTGAGCAACATTGTTTTCTTGTACAACTTGTTTGGTATATTCTGTTGATGATATTGCCAAATCACCACAACCAACAGCCAAAAAACTCACGAATCCACAGGCAACAAAGTATCGCCTCAATATCATACTGCACCTACACAACTCATAATTTAATCTTATGCTTTTTGAATGTTTAAAAATTGTATCCAAGTCCACTAAACTGCTATCAATTATCTTGTATTTGAATGAAAAAGAAATAAAGAATTTGATAAGTTTTGATTTAATCACATAAACTATACCATATCCAGCTATAATTAATCAATTATTTTATACAATCTATTCTTAATTTGTCCATAACTTTGACTGTATATTAAGCTTTTCAAGTTTGGTAAAATTACCAAATATGAGGATTTATTGCATTATTACAACTAAATCTGCCAAATATGCAATCACCCACGATTTGTCCATATATAAATTAAATTGAATTAATCTCATGCAACTTAGCAAAAATTGTTATCCTTTTTTTGATCAGGATTTCCCTGTTTTCATCCCGTCAGCTACAAGGCTGATCATGGATGAACATGGTGTGAGATCATAATAACAACTCAACTACAATCATCAGATTCTCAAGACGATGGAACAACAGCATAAATCAACGGTTATAATCACAGGTGCTTCCTCTGGTGTGGGTTTGTATGCAGCCAAGGCTCTAGCTGACAGAGGTTGGCACGTTATTATGGCTTGTCGCAACTTGGAAAAAACCCAAACAGCAGCCCAAACAGTGGGAATCCCTAAAGACAGCTACACTATTATACACATAGATTTAGGTTCTTTAGATAGTGTAAGAAAATTTGTTCAGGATTTTAGAGCTACGGGCAGATCATTAGATGCTTTGGTGTGCAACGCTGCCATCTATATGCCTTTGATTAAAGAGCCTTTATATAGCCCTGATGGATATGAGTTAAGTGTGGCTACTAACCATCTTGGCCATTTCCTGCTGTGTAACTTGATGTTGGAGGATCTAAAAAAAGCTTCCACTTCTGAACCCAGACTGGTGATTTTAGGAACAGTTACACACAACCCCAACGAGTTAGGCGGTAAAATTCCCCCACGTCCCGATTTAGGAGATTTAAAAGGTTTTGAAGCTGGATTTAACGCTCCCTATACCATGATAGACGGTAAGAAATTTGAACCGGTTAAGGCTTACAAAGACAGTAAAGTTTGTAACGTTTTGACCATGAGAGAATTACACAGACGTTATCATGATTCAACGGGTATTACTTTTAGTTCCCTGTATCCCGGTTGCGTGGCTACAACCGCCCTATTCCGCAACCATTATCCCTTGTTCCAGAAACTCTTCCCTGTGTTCCAAAAATACATTACTGGGGGGTTTGTTTCCGAAGAATTAGCTGGTGAAAGAGTAGCTGATGTAGTAGCAGATCCAGCTTACAATCAATCTGGAATTTATTGGAGTTGGGGAAATAGACAAAAGAAAGATGGCAAGTCCTTTGTGCAGAAAGTTTCCAATGAAGCCAGCGATGATGCTAAAGCTGAAAAAATGTGGGACCTCAGCGCCAAGTTGGTAGGACTACCTTAACAAATTCTTGTTTCCGTTTCCATAAAAAATAAATTTTTAAAGCAAAAGTCAGGAGTTAAAAGTCAACAGCGCGACTTACTCCTGGCTTGTTGATACAGTAGGTTATAAGGGAGAGGTGACAGGTGACAGGTGACAGTAATTAATTTACCAATTACCAATTACCAATTACCAATTACCAATCTAAAATTGAATCTAATTCTTCTCATCCACAAATGCCAGAACCCATTCCAGAACACAATTTAGAACCAGATGATTTTGATAGTGCTAGTGAAAATGAACTCACACCAGAAGGTTTAGCTGCACAACAAGCTTTAGCAGCTATTTCTTCTTTACAATCTCCCCAAAATACCAATGCCCTCAAAAGAGCAACATCTGGGTTTAGAGAACATTATCACAGTCAAATTGCTGTTAAAACTAGAGCTTTAATTTTTACTTTATTAGCGATCGCCCTAACTTTTATTGGTATTGCTATTAATAACTCATTCCTGGGTATTTTGGGAACTTTCGCAACTTTGGTTTTATCCATAGCCATGCTATTTCCTTTGTTGCAAGATGTGATCAAAGAATGGTTTTCTCCAGAAGATAGAACATTATTATTAGCTTTTATAGGTTTATTGGTAGGTATTATTGGCTTCTTGAAATTTAGCGGCTTAGGTTATCATCTCTTACGTTGGGGCAAAAAAATTAACTGGGAAGCTTCAGGAACTTTAGCCGAATGGTTTGGTGCTTTAGGACAAATTCTTATAGCTATTATTGCCGTTTATGTAGCTTGGCGACAATATGTAATTTCCAAAGATTTAACTATTCAACAAAACCTGCTCACCGTACAACAAAATATTATTACTCAACAACAAACTATAGATTCTTATTTTCAAGGTATTTCCGATTTAGTATTAGATGAAGAAGGATTATTAGAAGACTGGCCGCAGGAAAGAGCCATAGCAGAAGGACGAACTGCTGCAATTTTTAGTAGTGTAGATGGCAGTGGAAAAGCCAAAATTCTTCGCTTTCTTTCCCGTTCCAAACTGTTAACACCATTAAAACGCGATCGCCGTTTAGGTAGAGCCATCCTCGATGGTAGCGGTGGCTACGCCGAAGACAGAATAGAAGGTGTACGGGTAATAGATTTAGGTGTAATGTTAGCAGGTGCAGACCTTTCTTACACAGATTTACGGTGGACTGACTTGAGTGAAGCTAACCTAGTGCGTGCTAACCTTAGTGGTTGTGATTTAGTCAAAGCCAACCTTGCCCGCACGATTTTATATGAAGCAAATTTGAGTAATGCCGATTTAAACAGTGTCCGGTTATTTTATGGTTCATTAGAAAAAGCCTCACCCCGCAGTCGCACCCACCCACCCGACTATGAAACCGGAGAATACACCGGTGCAGTAGTAGAAAATGCCGATTTGAGCAACGTACAAAGAATGTCAGAACCCGTGCGTCGTTACTGCTGTGCTTGGTGCGGAGAAAAAAGCAGAAAAACCATTCCCGGTGGTTGTGAAGGTATTTTCAACAAGTTGGGAAAATAATTGATAATTGATAATTGATAATTGTTTCATTCAAGGTTTAAAATATCCCCTTTGAAGGGGAAAAAAGAAAAAAATTCCGCTTTTTCAATCTTCGCGCTCCAAGGGATAGGTAATTATTAATTGTCCATGATTGAAGTTTTACTGCTGTTTAAAGATTTCATCCACAGGAATTTTATAACCATTTGCAAACCTATTAGTCATATTTGCAGCACCAACAATAGCCATCAATTCCCCAAACATCGTATCAGTCATCCCCTTATTTTTTGCCGCTGCGGTATGTGATGCAATACAATATTCACAGTTATTAGTCACACTCACAGCAATGTAAATTAATTCTCTCATCAGTGGATCAATTTCCCCTGGACCCGCCATAATTTCCTTGAGACTTTCCCAAGTACGGCGTAAAGTTGGAGGATGATTAGCTAAAGCTTTCCAGAAATTATTGATATATTCAGTTTGCCTTGCAGCGCGGATATCGTCGTAAACTGCGCGTACTTCTGGGTTAGCATCTTCGTATTCGATTAGGTTAGTCATCATAATTTTTGTGATCAGCTTTGTCAATATTCAGACAATAAAGATAATAAATTGATGCTGATAAAGTAATTGTAATATAAACCAAAGAAAAACAAGTTTTTAACCCAAACCAGGATATGAAAAACATGAACAACAAAATTCGCGCTGTCGTTGTTGATCCTAACGTACCAGGGCGTTTAGCATTAAAGGAAGTTGCAGCACCCACACCCGCAACAAACGAAGCCATAATTAAAGTTGCCTCAATTTCACTCAATCGCGGCGAACTCAGACGCGCTTCTACTGCTCAAGCAGGTTGGCGGCCTGGTTGGGACCTTGCCGGTACTGTAGAAACACCCTCAGCAGACGGTTCAGGACCAGCACAAGGAGCGCGGGTAGTGGGTTTTCTCCCGTCTGGTGCTTGGGGTGAAATAGTTGCAGTACCTACCCACTCTCTCGCAGAACTCCCCCGCTTTGTATCTTTTGCTCAAGCTGCCACATTACCCATAGCAGGTTTAACAGCCTATCATATCATGAAAAAAGGCGGTTTTCTCCTCAATCAACCTGTGTTAATTACGGGGGCTTCTGGTGGTGTCGGTAACTTTGCTATTCAATTAGCACGGTTAAGCGGTGCAAAGGTTACAGCCCATCTACGTACTTCTAAATATGAACCTATCGTCAAAGAAGCAGGGGCGCATCACATTGTCATTGGTGAAGATATATCCCCTGCTCAACAATATGGACCATATCATTTAATAGTAGATTCTGTAGGCGGTGATGTTCTCGGTAAAGCGTTAGGTTTCTTAGGTACAAATGGTCAAACAGTAGTATTTGGAACTACTGCCGGAAGAGAAGTGACTTTTAATGCAGGTAATCTTTATGCCCTCGGCGGCGCGAGTATTTATGGTTTAATAGTCTTCCATGAACTCAAGCAAGAATCCGCATCTGTGGGGTTAAAATGGTTAGTGGAATTAGTAGAATCAGGACAATTACGCCCTCATATTGACATAGAAGCCCCTTGGACAGAAATTGCTGATGTAGCTCAAAAACTGGTAGATCGACGTTTTCCAGGCAAAGCTGTTTTACACATTTCCTAACTGATAATAATACTTAACTCGTTAACTCGTTTCCAGTCTCTGACTGGGAATGCCATCACAGAGGCTTTGCCTCTGCTGCTACATTGCTTAAATCATTTTCATACTTAAATCCAACCACCTTGATTGAGTAATTGGCGCACTACTAGAAATATAATCAACACCTGTTTCTGCTACTGCGCGAATAGTTTCTAAACTGACATTTCCCGATGCTTCAATTTTCACTCGGCTATCCTGTTCACGAATTAACTGCACAGCCTCAGTCATCATTGTTAAAGGCATATTATCCAACATAATAATATCGGCTTGATACTTTAACGCTTCTTGCACCTGTTCTAAACTTTCTGTTTCCACTTCAATAGTCAGAGGATAAGGTATTTGAGAACGAATACTGGTAATGGCTTCTCCAATACCCCCAACCGCCGCAATATGATTATCCTTAATCATCACTGCATCATCTAACCCCATGCGGTGATTAATTGCCCCCCCGACAGCAGAAGCGTACTTTTCCAAAATTCTCAAACCTGGTGTAGTTTTGCGCGTATCCACAAACATTGCAGGTAAATCTGCTATTTTCTCCACATATATATTAGTTAACGTTGCAATTCCACTTAACCGCATCGCCAAATTTAACGCCACCCGTTCACCCATCAACAGCGCATCTAATGAACCCTGAATTTCCGCTACCACGTCTCCCGCTTCACACTTTGCACCCTCAGACTTAACAGCTACAAACCTGACTTGATGATTCAATAACTGAAACACCCTGGCTGCGATCGGTAAACCTGCGATTATTCCTGGTGCTTTTGCTACCCACCGCGCTTGTCTGATAGTTGAATTTTGGGATAAGAGAGATTGAGTAGTGCGATCGCCCCTCCCAATATCCTCCATTAACCAACTTTGCAACAATTGATCCAGCACCAAAAACGGTGGTAGTACAGCCACAGAACTTTTCATCTGATTTTTTACCTCTGGAATTTAGTCAAGTATTATGTCTACTCAACCCTATCAACAATTGTTTCATCTCCTGCGATCGCTCACAGAAATTCCAGAGTCATAAATAAACAAACTCAGCAGAATTCCCCATCTACTGTAGTAGTAAAGCAGGTTTGCATATCGCAGCAAAAGCCCTACGCTGGCAGCTAGAACGTACTCCCATCAAACAGATACTTTAGTAGAGGAATTTTGGCGGAACTTTAGCCGTGATGATTACGAAATGCTGATTGGCAAATCTAAACTACTTTATCTACGGCAACGGTTTTTGCCCCAAGTCGCTGAAAAAATCATGCGTCCAGGCTGATAGTCCATCTGGATTCATGGACATCTACTAATTTCATTGCCCCAAACCCTTACAGCATAAGGATTTGAACTGAATTAGAAAAAAAATCCAAAAAAATTTGAAAAAAGGAGTTGACATCCCAAGTGAGGTTCGCTATATTGAATAAGTGCCTGAGAGAGAGCCGCGAGAGAGCGGGACTCGGAGGGACACCGAACCTTGAAAATATTATAGTTTGAAAGACAGTATACAACAAGTCCTGCGTCAAGTAAAGAAAATGATACCGGACTGAGGTATTAAAAGAGCAGTCAAAAGAGCTAAACAAACTTAACAAAACGGAGAGTTTGATCCTGGCTCAGGATGAACGCTGGCGGTATGCTTAACACATGCAAGTCGAACGGAATGCTTAGGCATTTAGTGGCGGACGGGTGAGTAACGCGTGAGAATTTGGCTTCAGGTCGGGGACAACAGTTGGAAACGACTGCTAATACCGGATATGCCGGAAGGTGAAAGGCTTGCTGCCTGAAGA
>NZ_JADEXH010000084.1:0-9095 GCF_015207205.1 Sphaerospermopsis sp. LEGE 08334
ACATCCTTAAATCCTGGAAATCCTGATTCAGACAAATACAACTTTAAACACCAAACAAACCATCTAAAAATTCCCATCCTGTACATCCTTAAATCCTGGAAATCCTGATTCAGACAAATACAACTTTAAACACTAAACAAACCATCTAAAAATTCCCATCCTGTACATCCTTTAATCCTGGTTATCCTGATTCTGACAAATGCAACTTTAAACACCAACAAACCATATATAAACTACCATCCTGTCAATCCTTAAATCCTGGACATTATCTCGACTTACTTCGACTTCGCTCAGTACAAGTCGCTAGATAACCACCTGATTCAGACAAAATCAAACATCCTAATTTATCAGTGCTTAATCCAATATGATATAATAAACAACTAGAGCTTAATGAGGATCAAAGAATGTACGATACCGATAAACGCAAATTATTATCAGCCTTATCTCACGGAGCAATTTTTTTTAGTACAACTATTGTATCTGTAGGTTTACCCATTGCTTTATTAATCATCTCTGATGATCCAGTTGTCAAAGACAACGCCAAAGAATCTATCAACTTCCATTTCAATGTTTGGTTTTATGGCGCAATTTTAGGAGGTTTATTTTTTCTCCTTGGTTGGTTAGTGTTACCATTGATCATATTACTACCACTCGCAGGTTTAGGATATGTGCTACACTGGGGATTAACAATTTTTGCTATCATCAGCATTTTTGGTAATCCTGATACACCCTTCCGTTATCCATTCATCTTCCGAGTTTTTTAATCATCCTTTTCATTAGGTATTTATTTCATGATCAGTAATCAGCTATCAGTAATCAGCTATCAGTAATCAGCTAAGAGAAAGGATTCAGAAATTATAACTTCGAGAATGCTATTTTGGGAGCATCCCAAATGTGTAAGTTTATTTTTTCATTGAGTCCAAGACATGAAATAAACGAACCACGAAGGGACGAAGGACACGAAGGAAAGAAAGTTTTAGAGAGATTTTGCAGAGGACAAGTTTATTTTTTCAAAATTGGAATGCTCTCGTTATTTGTATCTGTTTCTTTTTATTCTTTGTATTTCCATCTTTCAGATACATATATTTTATTCTCACTCCTGACTCCTGACTTCTGACTCCTGACTCCTGACTTGAAAATTATTTTCCCCAATTCCTTCCCGGAAAGTGTCAACAAAGTTGTAAAATACAAAATTGCCCCACAGCTTCATCAACGGTAGGGCAAAGACAGTTAAGCACTGTTTCTAGTTTGGCTGAAAGTCACAAGTTAAAGCACTGCTTTTGTGACGCTTTGTTTTATGTCCATTGCGTTTTTCTTGATATAAAATCTATGTTCCCCACCCATCGTCCTCGTCGTTTACGTACTCATCCCCAACTACGTCGCATGGTACGTGAAACTGTTTTAACAACCAATGATTTAATATATCCTTTGTTTGCTGTTCCCGGTGAAGGTATTGCCAATGAAGTAAAATCTATGCCAGGAGTTTATCAGCTTTCAATAGATAAAATTGTTGAAGAAGCAAAAGAAGTTTATGATTTAGGTATTCCCGCTATTATCTTATTTGGAATACCTGAAGATAAAGATGTTGATGCTACTGGTGCATGGCATGATTGTGGTATTGTGCAAAAAGCAACCACCGCAGTTAAAGCAGCAGTTCCTGATTTAATTGTTATCAATGACACTTGTTTATGTGAATATACAAATCACGGACATTGTGGTTATTTAACAACTGGTGATTTAACTGGTAGAGTGTTAAATGATCCGACTTTGGAATTATTGAAGAAAACCGCAGTTTCTCAAGCTCAAGCTGGTGCAGATATTATCGCACCTTCGGGAATGATGGATGGTTTTGTGCAAGCTATTCGTGCAGGTTTGGATGAAGCGGGTTTTCAAGATATCCCCATCATGTCCTATGCTGCTAAATATGCTTCTGCTTATTATGGACCATTCCGGGATGCAGCAGACTCCACACCGCAGTTTGGAGATAGACGCACTTACCAAATGGACCCTGGTAACTCCCGTGAAGCGATCAAAGAAATTGAGTTGGATATTGCCGAAGGTGCTGATATGCTAATGGTAAAACCAGCTTTGGCATATATGGATATTATTTGGCAGGTGAAGCAAGCTAGTAATTTACCTGTGGCTGCTTATAATGTCTCTGGTGAATATTCTATGGTGAAAGCTGCTGCTTTGAATGGTTGGATTGATGAGCAGCGTGTGGTGATGGAAACTTTGACTGGCTTTAAGCGGGCTGGTGCTGATTTGATTTTAACTTACCACGCTAAAGATGCGGCTCGGTGGTTGTAAATTAAAATATTATCTCACGCAAAGACGCAAAGGCGCAAAGAGGTTTTTGAGTGTTTTTGTGTTTGGGCGTGAGATTTTTGGGATTTTTGATGCAAAAAACAAAGAAAGATCATTTTGCGTAATAATACTGTTGTGTTAATAACACGATATTTATATCTTCATACTAAGAATGTTTTATCTTAGGAAGAATTAATCATGGTTAAGCTAAATTTTTATGGAGAACAAGGCAGATTGGTTTTTTCAGAAGAATATAGCCATGCTCAAGGAGGAATTGTCGATTTCTATCTAAACAAGAAATATGATTTTGGCTTATCTCATAAAAGTGGAACAATTATTGAATATAATGAATATGGTATGACATCAAAGATTTTACCGGGTTACGAAAATTACATAACAGTTAAGTTTGATGATGGAAGCATAAATGATTTTAATCTGATTTATATCTATCACGAAATTAATGATATACCCATACCTTAATTAATAGCCAAAACAACCGGAAAAAGCCAGAATAATAGTCTAATATTTCTGGTTTTTTTATGATAAACCTCAAGAATAATATCTAAATTAGTGACCACTATAAGCATAAATCTATTTGTTGTAGTCTTTATTATTAAATGTTTATAAATTGAGGATATATTGACTGATAATTTCTTTTAACTCTTGAGGTGCTTCAATAGCTATTGCTGCTCCCAAGTCAGGACGAATAACCCACCACCAAAGTAAAGTTTCTAAATGGGTTGGTGGATCATTATCGGGACACCATTCAATATATCCTTCATTCACACCAATGAGATTGGGAAAAATATCATTAGCTATGGCAACACGCTCATCTAATTTGTTAAATTGTATAATATCTTGCCAATTAACCTGATTGGGAATTGAGTTTAAAATTGATTGTAAATCTAAAGTCAGCATTAAACTATTCCTCCAAAAGCTCTAATAACTCTTATACCAAAGTCTTGTTGTTCTTCAAATGACTGAACACTCAGCCACTCTCTCACTGTAATATTTGATGATTTGGTGATTTCCGGTTGTATAGAATTATAAAAATTGGTAATTTCTTGATGTATTGAACCTTTACCATGTTCAAGCTTAACTAAATTTCCTGTATTATGAATAGCCTCTGCACCAAATCTTTGTAAATTGACAGTTGTTTGTCCGACAATATGATGCCAAGCTTGTCCATCACCTGCTGCACCCATTGTTCTTTTAAATTCACTAAAACTCTGAAAACCTCGTCCTTCTCTTTTCGGAGAAATTTCGGTTCTTGATGCTAGTTCTTTGGCTAGTATTTTTGCTATTTCTTCTCTAGTTTCTTCTGTCACTGATACTACAATTGAAAATTTAATTTTATTTTAACAGAACTGACACAAAAACTATTAAACTCTTATTCCTCTGTGTCCTCTGCGGTTCGTTATTCCATAAATAATGCGTACTTTTTTTGTATTAACAAGCTTATCCTTTCACATAAACAGCTATCAAATGTTCAACTTCTTGAAAAACGCTTTTTATTGTCTGTATAGCATCATGGGATAATGCAAACTTAATCGTGTTAACCAGTCCCCACCAAGCTTGTAATGTGCCTTTATTGGTAGATTGACGTAACTGTAAAGTATAAAATTCTTTCCAAAAGTTGGGTGCTTTATAGGTTTTGAGTTTGCGCCAACGTTTACGCCAAGTGAGAATATCCTTGTCTGTGGGCGCTTCTGCTTCTAAAATCGCTGGTAAGTCGGCGTAACTCACAAATCTGACTAAATGTTCGGAAACTACCAGGATAACGTGCGGCCAACAGCGAATCTTTCTGATTTGCTCTACGGGTATTTTCAATAATAGGGCGATCGCTTCTTTGGTGACAAACTTAAATAAAGGATTGACGTAGTTGGATTTTGTGGTTTCTAGTGTTATCATGATTAAAGACTTTTGGTAAAATGAACCTGTATTTTGGTTGAACAAAGCCAAAAAGTTGAAATTGATATTTAGATTGCCGATCGCTCTTTCGTTTGGTAGACTAGGGGCGATCGCTTTTTATGTTATAACTATAATAGACTATAATTAGGCTTTTGTCAAGTATGGGTTTGGTGAGGTTGCGGGTTAAAGAATTTGCAGCGGAGAAGGGTTGGACACTAAAGGAAGTTTCTGACCGTTCAGGAATAGCATACACCACGCTGAAAAATTATGCGAAGTCTCCGGGGTTAGCTTCGGTGGATGTTACTTCTCTCCACAAGTTGGCACGGATATTTGATGTTATGATTGAAGACTTGTATGAAATAGTCAAGGAATAGGTGACTGGTGATTGGTGATTGGTGACTGGTGACTGGTGACTGGGAGAATGAATAACCCAACTACCCATTCATTAGTAGTTTCTTGAAGAAACCAGGTTTCTGCGTAAGTCCTATTTAGACTGGAAGTAGCTGAGTACAATCCAAAATCCAAAATCCAAAATTGATAGAGTGCGATCGCTGACGTTATTAAGGACGGAGGCACGATAAAATTTGAAAACATTAAATTCTGATAAAGGTCTAAATGGCAGAAACACTATTTTTTAACGCTCTGCGGGAAGCTATTGATGAGGAAATGTCCCGCGACTCTAGCGTATTTGTTTTAGGTGAAGATGTAGGACACTACGGCGGTTCTTATAAAGTCACCAAAGACCTATGCAAAAAGTATGGTGATCTGCGAGTATTAGATACCCCTATTGCGGAAAATAGCTTTACCGGTTTAGCAGTGGGAGCAGCAATGACAGGGTTAAGACCGATCATTGAAGGTATGAACATGGGCTTTTTGCTCCTCGCTTTCAACCAAATTTCTAACAACGCGGGGATGTTACGTTATACTTCCGGCGGTAACTTTAAAATTCCCATGGTTATCCGTGGACCGGGTGGTGTGGGAAGACAGCTAGGTGCAGAACACTCCCAAAGATTAGAAGCATATTTCCAAGCAGTTCCCGGTTTAAAAATTGTCGCTTGTTCCACACCTTACAACGCTAAAGGGTTACTGAAAGCAGCAATCCGCGATAATAACCCAGTGTTATTTTTTGAACACGTTTTACTTTACAACTTAAAAGAAAATCTACCCGAAGAAGAATATGTACTCCCACTGGATAAAGCGGAAGTAGTACGTTCTGGGAAAGATGTTACCATCCTTACTTATTCGCGGATGCGGTATCATGTCCTGCAAGCGGTGAAAACCTTGGAAAAACAAGGATATGATCCAGAAGTTATTGATTTAATATCCCTCAAACCTTTAGATTTTGATACTATTGGCGCTTCAATACGGAAAACCCACCGTGTGATAGTGGTGGAAGAGTGTATGAGAACTGGGGGTATAGGTGCAGAATTAACCGCTTCTATTAATGACAGGTTGTTTGATGAATTGGATGCGCCTGTATTGCGGTTGTCTTCCCAAGATATCCCCACACCTTACAACGGTAATCTAGAACGGTTAACTATTGTCCAACCAGAGCAAATTGTCGAAGCTGTACAGAAAATGATGGCTTTGCGAGTGTAGGAAAATTGATAATTGATAATTGATAATTGATAATTAATAATTGTCAATTGTCAATTGTCAATTATTCCCTAATCTTCTACTCAAACCTGACAAAAAGAACGTTATTATAGCCTTTGTCAGTTGTGAGTTATGGTATGCAAAAACAGCGATCGCTACTAGCGTTAATTATAGTGTTGGTAATCGCCGCAGTTACGGTGATTGCCACAATTCCTGTACCCCTGGGGTTAGACTTGCGGGGAGGATCACAGCTTACTATTCAGGTGAAAACAACCGAAGAAATAAAGGAAATCACGGAACGCGAACTAGAAGCCGTGAAAAAAGTAGTTGAAGGTCGTATTAACGGCCTTGGTGTTTCTGAACCAGTAATTCAAACAGTAGGTACTGATAAAATTTCCGTGCAGTTACCAGGGGTCAATGACCCAGAACAGGCAGAAAAGGTACTAGGGGGTACAGCACAGTTAGAATTTCGGTTACAAAAGCCAGATACAGATACTCAACTAGAGGCCTTCAGAGTATCAGAAACAGAACTGAAAAATAAGCAAGAAGAATTAAGAACAAGCAATGATGCAGATGCTATTGCTAAAAATCAAGAAGAGATAAAGAAAAATCAGCAAGCCATCGCCGAATTATTTGCCAGCACTGATCCACCATTAACTGGTAAATACCTCAAAGATGCCTATGGTGAACCCACCCAAGGTAATAATTGGAATGTTGTCCTGCGCTTCGATACCAAAGGTGGTGAACTATTTGCAGACTTGACTCGAAAGTTAGCAGGAACAGATCGCACTATCGGTATTTTTCTTGACAATGAATTAATTAGTTCTCCCACAGTAGGAGTAGAATTTGCAGCCACTGGGATCACAGGTGGTTCTGCCATAATTACAGGACGTTTCCAAGCAGAAGAAGCCAATAATTTAGGTGTACAGTTACGAGGAGGCGCGTTACCCGTACCTGTAGAAATTGCCGAAAGAAGAACAGTAGGTGCAACTTTGGGGCAAGATAGTATTCAAAGCAGTATTTACGCTGGTATCGGTGGTCTAATTTTAGTCTTAATCTTTATGGTGGTTTATTACAGACTACCAGGATTGATTGCCGATGTATCTCTAGTGATTTACTCTCTTTTAACCTGGGCTACCTTTGCGTTATTAGGCGTTACCCTCACCTTACCAGGAATTGCTGGATTTATCCTCAGTATTGGTATGGCGGTAGATGCTAACGTACTGATTTTTGAGCGCACCAGGGAAGAATTAAGAGCCGGTAAATCTTTATATCGTTCTGTGGAATCTGGTTTTTACCGAGCATTTTCCAGTATTTTAGATAGTAATGTTACTACCTGGATTGCTTGCGCTGCTCTATTTTGGTTAGGTTCTGGGTTAGTTAAAGGTTTCGCCCTCACCTTAGCTTTAGGGGTAGCTGTGAGTATGTTTACTGCCATTACCTGTAGTCGTACCTTGATGTTTATAGCAATTTCCATTCCCTCTTGGCGGAAAACAGAACTTTACTGTCCTAACTTGACAGCAGCAAATAAGACAGAGGTGGCTAGATGACACTACATATTAATAAATGGCGCAATCTTTGGTGGACTATTTCATCAGCAGTGATCCTGAGTGGTATCATATCAATGGTGATATCTTGGCAAAATCCCAACATTCAAGCACCTCTGCGTCCTGGGTTAGACTTTATTGGTGGTACGCGCTTACAATTGGTGAGAGATTGTAGTCAACCGGGCAACTGTGAACAACCAATAGATATTAATGTGGTGCGGGAAGTTGCCAAAGAGCAAGGACTAGGAGATAGTAGTATTCAATTAATCTCCGAAAATGGTCAGAAAAATGGCATCACTATCCGTACAAAAAACCTAGAAACTGATCAAAGAACTAAATTACAAGCAGCTTTAAGTGAAAAAGTTGGTGCTTTTGATCCGCAAAAAAACCAAATTGACTCTGTTGGTCCGACATTAGGAAGAGAACTGTTTAGGACTGGAATTATAGCTTTAACAGTTTCCTTTATCGGTATTATTATCTACCTCGCTGTACGTTTCCAGTGGGATTATGCGGTGTTTGCGATCGTTGCCACATTTCACGATCTCTTGGTGACAGCAGGGATATTCTCAATTTTTGGTTTGGTTGCAGGTATAGAAGTAGATAGTCTATTCATTGTCGCCTTGCTGACTATTACAGGTTTCTCTGTTAACGATACGGTTGTAATTTATGACCGCATTCGGGAAACTATTAAAACCCATCCTCAAACACCAATCGCAGAAATTGTTGATGATGCTGTCAATCAAACTTTAACCAGGTCAATCAACACTAGCTTAACAACTATGTTGTCTTTGTTTGCTATTTTCTTGTTTGGTGGGGAAACTTTGAAATATTTTTCTCTGGCTTTAATTATTGGCTTTGTAGCAGGTGCTTATTCTAGTATTTTCATTGCTAGTACCCTGTTAACATGGTGGCGAGAACGCAATGAATATACAATAGATAAAATTCATACATCTGTTGATTAAGGAGTCAGGAGTCAGTAGGGGCGAAGCATTAGGACAAAAATATTGGGGAAAAATCGAGAATTAATCACCCGAATGCTTCGCCCGTAAAGTAAGGATAATTGATAATTGATAATTGATAATTGATAATTAAAAATCAAACAGAGTTTTAATTTTTTTTTTAATTCATCAACATCAACATCAACATCAACATCAACATCCTGTACATCCTTTTAAGGAAGTGGGAGAAACAAATATAGCTACTACTATCATAACAGTAGGTGAGCTAACTTATATGTGGGAAAATTGGAGAGACAATCATGAGTAATTGAATATCTTGATTTTGATGTTTGATTTTTTTGTCTGAATCAGGATGTCCAAGATTTAAGGATTTACAGGATTTAATGGATTATCAATTTAACGATCTTTCAAAATTAAATAAATAATTTCCCTGATTTCAATAATCAATAATATAAATATATCACAAATATTCATCAACCAATCACATCCTGATGCAGAAAAATCATCAAATTAACACTTGACAAAATCCCCAGATTGTTTTATTCTTATGTTATGGGTGGAAAAGAGTACGCCCATATATATATATAGACTTTATATATAGAGTTTTCAACTATCAACATCATAAATTTCCATCCCATCCTGAAAATCCTCAAATCCTGGAAATCCTGATTCAGACAAATACTTAAATCAGCAAATCACCACCAACCATTAAACACTATCATCCTGAAAATCCTCAAATCCTGGAAATCCTGATTCAGACAAATACTTAAATCATCAA
>NZ_JADEXH010000085.1:0-8578 GCF_015207205.1 Sphaerospermopsis sp. LEGE 08334
TATAGACGGGGATGGAGACCTGGATGCGGTGGTGGGAGAAGGTTTCGGTACCCTGAAATACTACAACAACACAGAAGTTCCTGTTACCCCCAGCTACACAGAACAAACAGGAACAGCCAACCCCTTCAATGGCATTGATGTGGGGTCTTACAGCACCCCCACCTTAGCCGATATAGACGGGGATGGAGACCTGGATGCGGTGGTGGGAGTAAATGACGGTACCCTGAAATACTACAAAAACACAGGAACAGCCACCAACCCCGTCTACACAGAACAAACAGGAACAGCCAACCCCTTCGATGGCATTGATGTGGGGTCTTACAGCACCCCCACCTTAGCCGATATAGACGGGGATGGAGACCTGGATGCGGTGGTGGGAGTAAATGACGGTACCCTGAAATACTACAAAAACACAGGAACAGCCACCAACCCCGTCTACACAGAACAAACAGGAACAGCCAACCCCTTCAATGGCATTGATGTGGGGTCTTCCAGCAAACCCACCTTTGCCGATATAGACGGGGATGGAGACCTGGATGCGGTGGTGGGAGTAAATGGCGGTACCCTGAAATACTACCAAAACACAGGCACAGCCACCAACCCCAGCTACACAGAACAAACAGGAACAGCCAACCCCTTCAATGGCATTGATGTGGGGGGGACTTACAGCACCCCCACCTTTGCCGATATAGACGGGGATGGAGACCTGGATGCGGTGGTGGGAGTAAATGACGGTACCCTGAAATACTTCACAGCTAACCGAACTCCCACTGACTTAGCACTCTCCAGTACCACATTTGCGGAAAACCAAATTATTGGTACGGTAATTGGTAATTTCACCACTACAGACCCAGATACAGGAAACACATTTACCTATAGTTTAAGTAAGTCGGCACGATAAAACCGATGTATGTTGAGTTTTGTAAACCCCGTTAAATGACCTATTGATAAGGCATTGATTGAATTTACATTTTGTTACATGGTTATAAATTTTCCCGCCGACTTACTTAGTTAGCGGCACAGGAGACACCGATAACAGTTCCTTCACCATTGCTGGAAATGAACTGAAAACCAATGCTGCATTTGACTTTGAAACCAAAAACAGTTACAGCATTAGAGTTAGAACCACAGACCAAGGGGGGTTATCCTTTGAGAAAGAATTAACCATTGGTGTCAGCAACGTTAACGAAGCACCAGTTATCACCAGCGCTGCTACCGCCACCTTTGCCGAAAACGGTACAGGCACAGTTTACACCGTCACCGCCACCGACGTAGATGCAGGTACAACCTTCACCTACAGCTTATCCGGTACGGATGCTAACCTCTTTAACATCAACAGTAGTAACGGCGCTGTCACCTTCAAAACTGCTCCTAACTTTGAAGCACCTAGTGACAACGGTGCAGACAACGTTTATGATATCGACGTTATCGCTAGTGATGGTACATTAACTGCCACACAAGCTGTAGCTATTACCGTTAGTCACGTTAACGAAGCCCCAGTTATTACCAGCGCTGCTACCGCCACCTTTGCCGAAAACGGTACAGGCACAGTTTACACCGTCACCGCCACCGACGTAGATGCAGGTACAACCCTCACCTACAGCTTATCCGGTACGGATGCTAACCTCTTCAACATCAACAGTAGTAACGGCACTGTCACCTTCAAAACTGCTCCTAACTTTGAACTACCTACCGATAGCGGTGCAAACAACGTTTATGACATCAACGTTATCGCTAGTGATGGTACATTAACCGCCACACAAGCTGTAGCTATTACCGTCAGCAACGTTGACGAAGCCCCAGTTATTACCAGTGCTAACACCGCCAACTTTGCCGAAAACGGTACAGGCACAGTTTACACCGCCACCGCTACAGATGTAGATGCAGGTACAACCCTCACCTACAGTTTATCTGGTACGGATGCTAACCTCTTTAACATCAATAACGGTGTTGTCACCTTCAAAACTGCTCCTAACTTTGAAGTTCCCACTGACAACGGTGCAGACAACGTTTATGATATCAACGTTATCGCTAGTGATGGTACATTAACTGCCACACAAGCCGTAGCTATTACCGTTAGTAACGTTAACGATGATGTTCAATCCTCCACCAACCACACATTAAACTCTAGCCAACTAGACCTGATTTTAACAGGAAGTGCGAACATTAACGGCACTGGAAACAGCCTCAATAATGCTATCTTAGGTAACAGTGGTAATAATGTTCTCAACGGCGGTGCTGGTGATGATAGCCTTTTTGGTGGTGCTGGTAATGATACCTTAATGGGTGGTATTGGTGCTGACACCATGACTGGAGGAACTGATAATGATTGGTACTGGGTTGATAATGCTGGTGACAGTGTGATAGAATATGCCAATGAAGGTACAGATAAAGTTTTCACCAGTATCAGTTACACACTCACTGACAATGTAGAAGACCTGGCTTTACAAGAAATAGCTGGCAATATTAATGGTACAGGTAATACCCTGAATAATACCATTACAGATAATACCAAAGATAACATTCTCGACGGTGGTGCTGGTAATGATATTATCAGAGCTTCTAGAGGAAATGATACCTTAATTGGTGGACTAGGTGCGGATACATTAACAGGAGGTTTAGATAATGACTGGTTTGTTTATACTAACTTAACCGATTCCTTGTTAGGTGGAATTGATAGCATCAAGGATTTTAACAATAGTACGGAGACTGACCGTTTTGTAGTTAACACTGCCCGGTCTGTGTTTAATAATGTAGGTGTAGTTAGCGGACTCAATGCCACAGCCATTGGTAGTAAATTAACTACTACTGATTTTGGTGCTAATGCGGCTGCACTATTTACCATAGGGTCAAAGAGCTATGTAGCTATTAATGATGGAACTGCTGGTTTTGATGCTCTTAGTGATGCCATTGTGGACATCACGGGATACAAGGGTACTTTATCTACCAGTAGTTTTGTGGTTGTTTAAGATACCGGAGTTCTCTAATAAGTCCGGTATCTGGTTGGTAAAAAGTCCCCTATACTTGCCAGTGAGAGTGGGGTAAAATGATAAAATAGACATCTGCGGAAAAGATGTAGGGACAATTCATGAATTGTCCCTACCAAGAGTTTCAAACCATGTAAATTTAATTTTCGGAGATAAGCTGTTACGCAGCTAAACTGTATAATCTGAATATTCTTAGGTCTTGTGAAGCATCTTGCCTGTTAACCTTATATAAATTAAATGCAGTACAGCTTATCAAATGACGAATGCTGCCTGTATTGTTTATAAAATAACTATCACTAACTATCACCAAAATATATGACAACTAACCCACCCACTCTTACTTATACTCTGGAAGAAATATTATCTCGTTTGGATCAAAAGATAGAGAAGCAATTTGCTGAAGTCAATCAAAAAATGGATAGGCAATTTACTGAAGTCAATCAAAAAATGGATAGGCAATTTGCTGAAGTCAATCAAAAAATGGATAGGCAATTTGCTGAAGTCAATCAAAAAATGGATAGGCAATTTGCTGAAGTCAATCAAAAAATGGATAGGCAATTTGCTGAAGTCAATCAAAAAATGGACAAGCAATTTACTGAAGTTAATAAAAAACTAGAAACTATTGATAGTAGACTAACTAAACTAGAAATTGGACAAGCAGAACTGTCTGGGGAAATTAAAACCTTAGAACAAAAAGTTATTGGTATTGATAAAAGACTAGATAACCAAGAATTTATCAATCGTGGAGTTCTAGTAGCAATAATTATAGCCTTAATTAGTGGAGTAGTCAAACTATTTGGTTTTTTCCCTACCGGTAAAATTTGAAAACCCTAATTGATTCTATATAGAATATTATAGAATATTATTGATTTTTGATAAGTAAGTAGGGCTTGCTGAATAAATGTAAAACCCAGATATATCAAGGGTTACAGGTGGTCAGTGAGCTTGTCGAACTGTTGATAAAGAGGAAAAAAGTGCAAGGGTTTTGAAGGGTATACCTGAAAAAGTGTGCATTTTGGGGATCGCAAACCCAAAAATTTGGGGATGACAGATAGCTGAAACTGTTCCCTGTTCCCTGTTCCCTATTCCCTGTCTTCACGGAAAGACTTTCTCAGCAACCCCTAAGTATAATGTTATTTGCGATCGCAAAGCAAATAACACCAAAAATACATAAAACCTAAAACCTTCCATAGTACCACAGAAACAATTGTACAATAAGTCTAATCCTATTGCCTATCCCCACCCATCAGGAGGTTCATCTCTACTAATGCTGTGAAGACCTTAGCAACACTTTCTTCCAGGGTTTCTTTTTCAGAATTACAGACAACTTCTGGGTTAAGTGGTTCTTCATAGGGATCATCAATGCCCGTAAAACCCTTAATTATACCTAAACGGGCTTTTGCGTATAATCCTTTTACGTCTCTAGCCTCACAAACAGATAGCGGTGTATTTACATAAACTTCTACGAAATTTTCTGTCATATTCCGCACCTCGTTTCTCACAGACCGATAGGGACTGATAGCAGATACAATAGCTATTACCCCATTACGACTAAGTAAGTTAGCGACAAAACCAATACGACGAATATTTGTATCCCTATCTTCCTTATTGAAACCTAGTCCCCGGGAGAGATTAGTACGGATAACATCCCCATCTAAAACTTCCACCAAATAATTACGTTCTTTTAATTTAGTTTCTACGGCTCTAGCAAGGGTAGATTTACCAGAACCGCTTAATCCTGTAAACCAAAGTGTAAAACCTTTATCTCTCATTTCCAACCATGAATACAACAGCATCCAACCTAGAAACTATCGCCCAAGTCAGTCCCTCTCCAGAACTAAGTAATTGGTTACAACATGAGCATATTAGCATTGCTTTCACCACCTATCAAACCAACCGCCTGATCTTATTGGGTAGCAACCCTGAAAGCGGTTTGACAGTAAAGGAACAAGTATTTGATAAACCAATGGGGTTGTATGGCAATGATCACAGCCTATATATGAGTACCAGGTATCAAATTTGGCAACTTGATAATTGTTTATTACCCGGTGAAATACACCAGCAATCAGATCGCCTGTATATACCTAGTCGCAGTTACACCACAGGTGATCTCAATGTCCATGATCTAGTATTAGATGCCACAGGTACGCCATTATTTATCAATACAGATTTTAGCTGTTTAGCTACCATAAAATCTGGTTATAGCTTCGCCCCAGTTTGGCAACCACCCTTTATTACCAAGCTAGTAGCAGAGGATCGTTGTCATTTGAATGGGTTAGCAATGGTAGCAGGTAAACCTACCTATGTGACAGCTTGCAGCGCTACAGATAAAGCCGCAGGTTGGCGTGATCATCGCCAGAATGGAGGTATTGTTATACACATACCCAGTGATGAAATCATCGCCACTAACCTATCTATGCCCCATTCGCCCCGTTGGTATCAAAACAAGCTATGGTTACTCAATGCAGGTACAGGAGAATTAGGCTACCTTGATGATGGTAAATTTGTTCCCATTACCTTTTGTTCTGGTTTTGTGAGGGGTTTAGCCTTTTGGGGTAATTATGCCTTAGTGGGAACCTCTAAACTGAGGACGCGTAACTTCACAGGACTGGCATTAGAAAACCGGTTGCAAGCCGAGAAAAAACAAGCTGAATGTGGCTTATTGATTATTAACCTCAAAAATGGTGAAATTGTCCATTGGCTGCGGTTAGAGACCGTAATTGAAGAACTGTTTGATGTAGTTGTTCTCCCTGGTGTGAGTCAACCAAAAGCCCTGGGTTTTGAGAATGAAGATATCCAAAGATTAATTACTTTTCCTGGTTCTCAAGGCATTGTCACCAGTAAACCGAGAGTCAAAAGTCCTAACTTGAATAATACTGCCATTGTGACTAAAAAATCTGAATCTGTAAACTTTAAATTTCAGCAAGTTTATCATCTGAATGCAGAAAGTTTAGCACCCTATGACCCTTATACCTTCCCCAGTTTACAACAACGTTGGCAAACTCAACCTCAACGGGGTGAGTTAGTGGGAGTTTCTGCTTCTTTGGAGGGAGAAATGGTAGGTTTTGCCATTGCGGAATTATTACCAAATTTCCAAGCCGAACTCCTATCTTTATTTGTTGCTCCTATCCATCGTCAGCAAGGAATTTGTACCCAGATGATGGTATTTTTAGAACGGGAGTTATTACAACAAAATGCCCGTGAGATCAAAGTAATTTATGCACCGACAACTTTAACAACACAGGCTTTAGAACCCATGTTACAAAAGTTGGGTTGGCAGTTACCAATAAACATAGGTAAAGGAGAAATGCGATTATCTCGCAAACAATTAATACCCTTAGCTAATAGATTAACTAATATAACTAATAATATTCATCCTGGCGCTCGTTCTCAGTTTGAAGAAGGTAAAAAACTGGTAAAACTAGGTGATTTAGAAAAAGCAGTTGGTTGTTTTCAAGCAGCTATTAAAATTCAACCTGATTATATTCCTGCTTATAATCAATTGGGTAATACTTGGCAAGGCTTGGGGAAATTTGAGGAGGCCATCTCTGCTTACCAAAAATTACTGGAAATTAATCCTCATGTAGCTGCGGCTTATTGTAATTTGGGAGCAATTTGGCAATTACAAAACCAGGATGAACAGGCTATTGCTGCTTATCAAAAAGCTATTGAAATTAAACCAGATTTTACCTTAGCCCACCTTAATTTAGGTAAATTATATACAAATCAAGGACATTTTTTCCCAGCCCAAACCTGTTTACAAACAGCATTGGATTTAGAACCAAATCTGGCGGAAACTCATTACCAATTGGGGAATATTTTACAACAGATGGGAGAGTTTTCAAAAGCGATCGCCTGTTTCCAAAACGCCCTCAAACTACAACCCAATTTTATAGATGCACTGCATAACTTAGGTTGTCTCTTGTTACTGCAACAAGAATTTACCCAAGCTCAGAGGTGCTTCCAGCAAATTCTGATATTCCAACCTGACCACATCAAAGCCCACATTAACCTTGGTAATGTCCTCAAACTACAAAATCAATTACCTCAAGCATTAGCCAGCTATAACCGCGCATTAGAGCTTGATCCACAAGAAACCTTTGCTCTGTACGAAATAGAGCATTTAAAGTTGAGGCTGTGCAACTGGGATAAACCACACAAGCCCTAGCCATTACCGTTACCAACATTAACGATGATGTTCAATCCTCCAGCCACCATTGTGGACATTACGGGATACAAGGGTACTTTATCTACCAGTAGTTTTGTGGTTGTTTAAGATACCGGAGTTCTCTAATAAGTCCGGTATCTGGTTGGTAAAAAGCCCCCTATCCTTCCCAGTGAGAGTGGGGTAAAATGATAAAATAGACATCTGCGGAAAAGATGTAGGGACAATTCATGAATTGTCCCTACCAAGAGTTTCAAACCATGTAAATTTAATTTTCGGAGATAAGCTGTTACGCAGCTAAACTGTATAATCTGAATATTCTTAGGTCTTGTGAAGCATCTTGCCTGTTAACCTTATATAAATTAAATGCAGTACAGCTTATCAAATGACGAATGCTGCCTGTATTGTCTATAAAATAACTATCACTAACTATCACGAAAATATATGACAACCAACCCACCCACTCTTACTTATACTCTGGAAGAAATATTATCTCGTTTGGATCAAAAGATAGAGAAGCAATTTGCTGAAGTAAATCAAAAAATGGATAGGCAATTTACTGAAGTAAATCAAAAGTTTACTGAAGTTAACCAAAAACTAGAAACTATTGATAGTAGATTAACTAAACTAGAAATTGGACAAGCAGAACTATCTGGGGAAATTAAAACCCTAGACGAGAAACTATCTGGGGAAATTAAAACCCTAGACGAGAAACTATCTGGGGAAATTAAAACCCTAGACGAGAAACTATCAGGGGAAATTAAAACCCTAGACAAGAAACTATCAGGGGAAATTAAAACCCTAGATGAGAAACTATCAGGGGAAATTAAAACCCTAGATGAGAAAGTTAGTGGTATTGATAAAAGACTAGATAACCAAGAATTTATCAATCGTGGAGTTTTAGTAGCAGTAATCATAGCCTTAATTAGTGGAGTAGTCAAACTATTTGGTTTTTTCCCTACCGGTAAAATTTGAAAACCCTAATTAATTCTATTAAGTCCGGTATCTGGTTGGTAAAAAGTCCCCTATACTTGCCAGTGAGAGTGAGGTAAAATGATAAAATAGACATCTGCGGAAAAGATGTAGGGACAATTCATGAATTGTCCCTACCAAGAGTTTCAGATGATGCATTTAGTAGCGAATTATATTCGCCCAAAACTTTTAAAACATCCTCTTAGAGGGTGTTTGAAAAGTTATGATTGATCTATTTCCTATAGTCAATTCCGAATGATGAACTACCAAACTACAATAACTATAAGTTTAGCTATGATTATTGCTGCTGCTTTCCCAGTCAAAGCCTTAGCCGAAAATCTGAATATAGACTTTACAGGTACGATACCATCTATTGTCAAGATTAACAGCACCAGTCCCGGACTTATTGAGAACACCCCCGATCAAGAATTTGAAAGTGTATACTTTACACCAG
>NZ_JADEXH010000086.1:0-7647 GCF_015207205.1 Sphaerospermopsis sp. LEGE 08334
GATTTACAGGATTTGAATTGTCTGAATCAGGATATCCAGGATTTAAGGATTTACAGGATTTGAATTGTCTGAATCAGGATTTCCAGGATTTAAGGATTTACAGGATTTGAATTGTCTGAATCAGGATTTCCAGGATTTAAGGATTTACAGGATTTGAATTGTCTGAATCAGGATTTCCAGGATTTAAGGATTTACAGGATTTGAATTGTCTGAATCAGGATTTCCAGGATTTAAGGATTTACAGGATTTGAATTGTCTGAATCAGGATTTACAGGATTTAAGGATTTACAGGATTTTGTTATCTAAAATTATGTTAAAAAATTTTTGATAATTCTCTTAGTTGAAACATGACTGATATAATACCTGTCTATGTTTGATAACGTCTCAGTCAAACTGAGGATAAAACGCAAATATTACAACAGGTTGCAGAAGCTATTGAGCAAATAAACGATACCCAAATCCAAAGTAATGTTGCTGCGTCAACCGCCATATTAGCTGGGTTAGTATTAAACAAGAAACTGATTAAAAGGTTATTACGGAGTGATGCTATGCGCGAGTCTGTAATTTATCAGGATATCCAACAGGAAAAAGCTTTAGCAATTGTGACACGACTACTCCGTCATCAAGTCGGAACTGTTCCACCTGCACAATTATTGAAACTTGAAGCTATGGAATCAGAACAGTTAGAAGATTTAGCTGAGGCTTTGCTTGATTTTTCAAGTTTAAGTGATTTAGAAGCTTGGTTAGCACAATATCAAGTTTAGCAATATTGGTCAGGGTAAAGCAAGAGCTTCATTGGTGTCAAATTAAACTAAAAATGGCTTATTTGTTGGCTTCCACGCCCGCCTGGAAATGAATTTCCAGGCTCATAGCTAAAGTTTACTAAAGTAAACTAAAATAATTTCCAAAATTGTCTATTTCTTTTAGTCATCTTTAGATGACTTTTGCTATTAGACTGGGAATTCATTCCCAGTCGGGCTATGGGTTTTACTGGGAATTCATTCCCAGTCGGGCTATGGGTTTTACTGGGAATTCATTCCCAGTCGGGCTATGGGTTTTACTGGGAATTCATTCATTTGCGTAAAATATTGCCAAGGGAGTCGAAATCTTCATAGAGGTGTTGTGCAGGGAGAAGAGTGGTAAGATTATGAACAAATTAGTTATCCTCAAACTAGATGGTGACTTCCATGAAGGCTTTCGTGCTAGTTTAAACATTGGTGAAGATGGTGCGCTTCCCGATATTGAGCTAAGTGACAATACATTAACATTACCTCCTCTTCCCACTCTACCTAATATTTATCAAGATTGGTCTAACACTTATCGCAGTCTGGATGGATACCGCATTAAACCTAAAAAAGACCAAATTACTAATGTCAGGTTTCAATCTCTGAAAATGGAATGTCGCACTCATACAGACATTCTCAAACAGCAATTTATTACTTGGTTACAAGCAGAGTCATTTCGCCAGATAAAAGAATTATGTTTAACACAATTAAATACTACTGATGAAGTGCGAATAATTATTCGTACTCATGAAACTCAACTGCGAAAATTACCTTGGCATTTATGGGATTTATTTAATTATTATCCTCATGCAGAAGTGGCTTTTAGTTCCCTTTCTTCCCAACGGTTTAAAAAAAGTACCCGTTCCCATATCCGCATTTTAATTATTCTGGGTAATAGTGAAGGAATTAACGTCGTTGAAGATGAAAAATTACTGCAACAATATTGTCAATCAGCGGAAATCATTGTTTTAGTTGAACCTTCACCTTCAGAACTGAATAAATATCTTTGGGATGATACCGGTTGGGATCTGATTTTCTTTTCTGGCCATAGTCGTACAGAGTCAACAAAAGGCAGAATATTTCTCAACCGCACCGATAGTTTAACAATGGATGAATTGCGGTATGGACTGCAAACCGCCGTCAGCAAAGGGTTACAATTAGCTTTTTTTAACTCCTGTGATGGTTTAGGAATTGCTACTGAATTAGAAAGTTTGCATATTCCCCAAATAATTGTGATGCGTGAACCTGTACCAGATAAGGTGGCTCATCAATTTTTAAAGGACTTTATTCAACAGTTTACCAATAGCAAATCTTTCTATCAATCTGTGAATATTGCCCGCAAAAAATTACAAGGTTTAGAAACAGAATATCCTTGTGCTAGTTGGTTGCCTGTAATTGTCCAAAATTTGTTAGCAACGCCTCCCACTTGGCAGAGTATGGGGGCTGTAGCTAGTTGTCCTTATAGGGGTTTAGCGGCTTTTCAAGAACAAGATGCAGCTTATTTTTATGGGCGAGAAACTGTTACCCAACAGTTAGTTGCGGCAGTGAAAACAAAGCATTTTGTAGCAGTGGTTGGAGCTTCGGGAAGCGGTAAATCTTCTGTGGTGTTTGCGGGGTTAATTCCCCAATTAAAGCGAGATAAAAGTCAACATTGGCAATTTGTGTCTTTTCGTCCGGGGAATAATCCGTTAGAATCATTAGCGATCGCACTTTATCGAGAGTTAGGCACTAAAAAAGATATTGTTCCTCATTCCAGATTGCAAGAATTAGAAATAGAAGTACAGTTAAAACAGAGTAACAACACTTTATCTAATTTCCTAGAATCGCTGATTAGTAGTTCACCCAAATCACATATTATCTTAATTGCTGACCAATTTGAAGAACTTTATACTCTTTGTCAGGATACCGCAGAACGGAAAATATTTTTAGATAATCTCTTGAATGCAGTTAGTAATGTTCCTGGTTTTACCTTGGTGTTAACCCTACGAGCAGACTTTTTTGGTGAAGCTTTATCTTACCGTCCTTTGAGTAATGCTTTGCAGGATGCTCAGGTTAATTTAGGTCCCATGAATGCCCTAGAATTAGAAAGTGCCATTTCACAACCTGCTCTTAGTCTCAATGTACAATTAGAACCAGGATTAACTCAACGTCTCATTGATGTGGTGCTTAATTCTCCTAGCCATTTACCCTTACTAGAATTTACTTTAACTCAGTTGTGGCAACAACAACAGCAAGGATGGCTAACTCATCAAGCATACACGGAAATTGGCACTATCGAAACTGCACTGGCGAATCATGCTGAGTCAATTTATGCTCAATTGAGTGCAGCCGATCAACAAAAGGTACAACAAATATTTATTCAATTAGTGCAGCCAGGAGAATATAATGCAGATATTCGGCGTTTGGCTACTCGTGGAGAAGTGGGGGAAGAAAACTGGAATTTAGTTACACAGTTAGCAAATGCCAGATTAGTAGTTACAGACATTAATAAACTAACAAAAATTGAAACAGTAGAAATTATTCATGAGGCATTAATTCGCAATTGGCGCAGATTAAAACAATGGATGCAAACAGATGGAGATTTTCGCCGATGGCAAGAACAATTAAGATCAGTAATGCGACAATGGGAAAATCATCAACAAGATACGGGAGCATTATTGCGGGGTAAATCTTTAATTGATGCCCAGGAATGGTTAAGACAACGGGAAAATCAAATTAGTGCCAATGAGCAGAATTTTATTCTTCAAAGTTTAGAACTACAAAAGAAAGAAAGTCAAGCTCAGAATGCTGCTAGAAAGCGAATTATCATGGCTTTAAGTAGTGGGTTATTAGGAGCATTATTATTAACTGGTGTGGCTTTATGGCAACGGCAAAAATCACAAATTAATGAACTCAAAGCCTTGAATTTATCTGCACAAGTATTGTTAAAATCAGGGAATGAAATTGAAGCTTTTATCCCCACACTGAAAGTTATCAAAAATTTACAGCAGTTAAACTTTTTAAACTTCTTAGATTCTCAAACTCAGTTAAGTTTATCTGCGTCCACTTTGGAGAATATCAACCAAATTCGAGAATACAATCGTTTACAAGGGCATAAAGGTGAGATTTCTACTGTTAAATTTAGCCCAGATGGTCAGCTTTTAGCTTCAGGGAGTGAAGATAATACCATCAAAATTTGGCGACGAGATGGAAAGTTACAACAAACTTTATCAGGTCATAAAGATAGAGTTTTCAGTGTTATTTTTAGTCCAGATAATAAACTTTTAATTGCTGCTAGTTTTGATAATACCATTAGTTTTTGGCGTTATGATTCTAACACAAATTTATTTACAAATTTATTGACAAATCAACCTAATTTTAGGTTAATAGAAAAAGATGGATTATTAGCAATATCTCTCAGTCCAGATAGTAAAATTTTAGCAACTGCTAACAGTAAAGGAGAAATAAAACTCTGGACATTAAATGGACAACTGATGAAAACAATTAACGCTCACCAACAAAAAATATGGAGTGTAAATTTCAGTCCAGATGGAAAAACTATTGCTACTGCAAGTGCTGATAAAACCGTTAAACTTTGGCATCTTGAAGGTAAGGAATTAAAAACATTACCAGGTCATAATGATGAAGTTTTGGCTGTAAAATTTAGTCCAGATGGTAATACTTTAGCCTCTGCGAGTAAAGATAAAACTGTGAAACTGTGGGATATAAATGGACAATTATTACATACTTTTGAAGGTCATAATAATCAAGTTTTAGATGTGAATTTTAGTCCAGATAGCAAAACCATAGTTTCTGCTAGTGCTGATGATACAGTTAAAGTTTGGATGATACCCAATAATTTAAAATTAAAAAAAGATTTAAAATCTCATCCCCAATTTCCAATTTACACCTTTTTAGGACATGGAGGTAAAGCATCGGAAGCTAGTTTTAGTCCAGATGGCAAAACCATAGTTTCTGCTAGTGCTGACAGCACAATTAAATTGTGGCATTTGCAAGGTATTTTACCTAGTTTTTCTGGTAATAGTGTGAGTTTCAGTCCTGATAAAAATACTATTGCAGTAAGTAATAAACAGGGAATTATCAGCTTACGAAAGCGTGATGGAAGTTTGATTAAAAGTTTTTATGCCCATAAGGGAGAAATTATCAAAGTATTGTTTCATCCCACAGGAAAAAATATTATCACTATTGGCGCTGATAATCAAATTAAATTGTGGCATCTTGATGGTAAACTAATCAAGAGTTGGCAAGGACATCTGAAGGATAATAATAGTATATTATATAGTATATTTCAGCCAATTCAAGATATAAGTTTTAGTTTTGATGGTAAAAAAATTGCAACCATTAGTAGAGTTGATCAACAAGTAAAAATTTGGGACTTACAAGGGAATTTATTAAAAAGCTGGCAGACGAATGATAAATTACTGACAAATATTAACTTTAGTCGAGATGGTCAGACTTTAGCAACTGCTGGAGATAAAACTGTAAAACTGTGGAATTTAACAGGAAAATTATTGCAAACTCTTTCTGGACATGAGAATAATATTACATCTGTAAGTTTTAGTCATGATGGAAAAATCATAGCTACTGGAAGTGCTGATTCTACAGTCAAACTTTGGGATAGAAAGAGTGGTAAGTTATTACATACTTTACAACATCATCAAAGTGTTTACAGTGTAGATTTTAGTCCTGATAGTAAAATTCTAGTTTCAGCTAGTGGGGATAAAATCAGTTTTTGGAATTTGCAGGGAGAATTAATTTATAGTCTGCAAGGAAGTAAAAATGATCTTTTAGAAGTGAATTTTAGTCCTGATGGAAAGATGATAACATCTGTGGATATTAGTAATCATATAACTTTGTGGGATTTGGATATTCATACTTTACAAAAACGTAGTTGTGATTGGTTGCATGAATATTTACAAGAAAATGCTAATTTGGGTGAAAATGAGGATAAATTATGTAAATTGTCTGAATCAGGATTTCCAGGATTTGAGGATTAACAGGATTTAAATTGTCTGAATCAGGATTTCCAGGATTTGAGGATGAACAGGATTTGAATTGTCTGAATCAGGATTTCCAGGATTTAAGGATTAACAGGATTTGAATTGTCTGAATCAGGATTTCCAGGATTTGAGGATTAACAGGATTTGAATTGTCTGAATCAGGATTTCCAGGATTTAAGGATTTACAGGATTTGAATTGTCTGAATCAGGATATCCAGGATTTGAGGATTAACAGGATTTAAATTGTCTGAATCAGGATTTCCAGGATTTGAGGATTAACAGGATTTGAATTGTCTGAATCAGGATTTCCAGGATTTGAGGATTAACAGGATTTGAATTGTCTGAATCAGGATTTCCAGGATTTGAGGATTAACAGGATTTGAATTGTCTGAATCAGGATTTCCAGGATTTGAGGATTAACAGGATTTAAACTAGAATTTTATCACCAATTACCAATCACCAATTACCAATCACCAATTACCAATTACCAATCACCAATCACCAATCACCTTATGTCTACCTTAAAACTACCTGTCACTTGTCTAAGTTTAACAATCAGTTCCCTAATGATTTTTGGAGGAAATTTTTCCCAAGCTGAAGCTTCTCCAACTCAAGCAATACAAATATCAAACAACTGGCTTTTAGAAGGTAAAATCAAGGTAAATCAACAAGATTATCAAGGGGCAATATTAGATTTTACACAAGCTATTAATCATAATCAGCAAAATGCAGAAGCATATTATCAACGGGGTTTAATTTATGCTAGATATGCCCAAGGAAAGCCTTTAAATCCTGATGGAACTGTACCGGGTTGTAGGAAAAAGGATGATTATATAATTATTTGTCCAGTAGAAGTAAAAGATAAAATTCAAGAATATAAACAGAAAGCTATTGCAGATTTTACTCAAGCAATTACAATTAATCCCCAATACGCAGTAGCTTATCATCAGCGTGGGTTAATACAAGAAGAGAACGAACAGAAAATAGCAGATTTCCAAATAGCAAACACGCTTTATTTACAAAAAAGTTTGGCTTCTTTAAAAGCAAAGAAATTTTCAGAATTAATACAGTTGTTAAAGATTATTGATAAGTTACAGTCTGAAATAAACTCTTTGAATAGAATAGTGGATTTACGAGATCCAGAACTACAATATCCTGTAAATTCTTCAACTGTTTCTCCTGATTCCATTGAAGAATTAAATAATCAAGCCTATGCAGCGTTGAATAAAGGAGATGTGCAGACAGCAATCCAGAAGTTCAAAACATTAGCTATTAAACTGCAAGAAAACAAGGAATATAAAAGATATCAGCAAATACAGCTAATTATTATAGAACTTGAGAAAATTCGTAGTTAGGCACATGAGAAGAATAACAAAGAATTAGATGTTTGCAGGGGTAACAACCAAATTCAAGAAGTTGTTGTATAAACAAGTTTCTTGTTATTATACAGCTTTCTAGAATTAACTCCTATACTCAATACTTTTCGGTTAAGATCCCCCCGCCTGCGGCGACCCCCTTAAAAAGGGGGTAAAAGACGGTTAAAGCCCCCCTTTTTAAGGGGGGTTGGGGGGATCTTCGCGGTTTTGAAATATTAACCGAACAGTATTGATATTTGATTGAGATTAACGCAACTGTGATCATAAGGTTTTCATCTTCGGAGTTGATAGCAATTTCTAACTATCAGCAATTATTTTCTCACCCCAATTGGAGATTTTCAATTTAATTTTAGATAACAAAATCCTGTAAATCCTTAAATCCTGGATATCCTGATTCAGACAATTCAAATCCTGTAAATCCTTAAATCCTGGAAATCCTGATTCAGACAATTCAAATCCTGTAAATCCTTAAATCCTGGATATCCT
>NZ_JADEXH010000087.1:0-7032 GCF_015207205.1 Sphaerospermopsis sp. LEGE 08334
ATCCTTAACTGATGATTACTCAAGTTGTCCGGTGATCGCCTAGTAGATGTTAATGGCATACGACTAGGATATAAAAAACTTCTATCCTTAACTGGTGAATAAGAATAAATTTATTGAATAAAGTTATTAAATAAAAAAATAACCTAGCCACGGCAACAGCTAGGTTATGGGAGATTTGTAACTACTCTAGTTTACCACTTGTCCTAAATCTTTGATAGCGCGTTTAATTCTTTCTCTGACGTTACCACTTCTGTACCTACTGAACTGAAGTTTCACTCGTGCTACTCGAATTAAGTCCTGATAGTCAGCAATATGGTTAAGTCCTATCTTCCAATCGCCATTAATTAACTCATTCTCCCTTAACTCATTGGCCACTTTGCCTAACAATTGCTTAGTAATTTCATTGTGTGCTATAGCAGCGTTAAAACCATTGTAATTACAGCAGTTAGTAAAACTAGCGTGGGCATCTTTCAAAAAACCACGAGATTCTAACCATTGCTCCCTACTGTTGATTGACTCCTGTTCATATTGTTCACTGGTTTTGGCAATATCAAAAGCATTATCACATCTCCGTTTCAAAGTTTCCTCTAGACAGGCATAAGCTAACGGTACGGCTATGGGATTGTGTTTAAGTGCCTGTTCTATCCAAAATTCGGTAGCTACTTGGATAGGTACTATTTTGATTTCCCCTCTACCACCTCTACCGTGATCGTCTCTACCAATAGCTATTGAATTGTCGAACTTAAAGTCCTTACCAGATAAGGTTTCTACCTGTTTTGTGTCTAATTTTTCACGAACTTGAAACCCTGATTCTTCCGTTCTATTTTTCAGAAAATACCTGACATTAAACTCACTGGTATTCACTGCTTTAGCTACTTGTGATTGACTCATCACATACTCACCATCTGGTAATCTGAAAACTTCAACATCGATACCAGATATTTGAATCATTGCTCTAGTTGCTTTATTCATTGCCTAATTTTCCTATCTATCGTTTCCTGATCCGCGTATAGTTCCGTTATTTAAACGTTTTTCCAGTTTCTGACGATTGGTTTTAATTATCTCAGCAGGTGCTATGTCAAAATAATTTCCAATCAATAAAACATAGGCTAGAATATCGCCTAATTCTTTGATTAATGATTGAGTTATTAACTCATTGACAACAATGGCATTGTTGTCACGAATTAACTTTTTAATTATTTCTATTGCTTCACCCGTCTCACCCGCCAAGCCTAACGCAAGTACAGCTAATTCTGTGATATCTGATAATTCATACTCACTGGAGTATTGTTTTAGAAATTCTAGATGTTGCTGTAATTCTGTCATTTGCTATTCCTTATTGATTGAATTGTGTATTGTTAGTTGTTTATAGGTAAACTTATTAAATAAAGTTATTTAATAAAATTACCTATAGCTACTTAAAAATTAATTCGCTGCACAAAACTAGTAGAATCTTTTATCTCATTCAGTATTTTATTCACCTGATCTGTAGACAGTGATTCAATTGTGTCAGCAGCTTCCATCCCTGTTTTCTCTACTATTTCTTCTGCAATTTGATAAAACGAGTCTGGATTCCAACTCATATAAGAAGCTAACGTTTGTGCTAGGTAAGTCATTGTTAGTAGAGTATGCAATAACGCTCTTTTCTCTACCAACACATAATTCTCGTCAAATAGCTTAAACGATTGTTTTTGTTTTTTCACAATTTGTTTCCTTATTTAGTAATTGTCGCCATTGTGTTACTTTCTTAATTTTTCTGATACCATCAGCAATTCTTCCAATCGCTTTAGTAGTTCTAGCAACTCTTTATCCTCATCAGTAAAATACTCATCAACCTCTGGTAAAGACAATTGCAGATGATGTATTAAAATTTTTAACTGATTGAGAGTCAAATTAATTTTTACGTCAACAATCATTGTCAAGTACACTCCTAATTTCTAATCTCAATTCTTGGTTAATTAATTCAATGATTTTGTCGTTTCAATCCTCAATTACCTTAATTAGTAATTGTCACTTTTATTGTTGCCATACTCTGAGCGGGTTAATTTGACAAAATACCCAAAAGCCATTGAGTGATACTTCTTTGGCTCCTAGCTCTATGCAAAAATGTCTATACTCTGAATACATCTCACAGAATGAAATAGAATGAGTTGCAACTATGTTTTTGTCTGATATCATTACTGGATGTTTGTCGTAATTTTTTAATTCAATTTCACGACGTAATTTTTCAACAAAAATGGATAACTCCATAGGTTTTTCGTGATTACTACCTATTAAAAACCATGATTCAATAGGTTGGTCAAGAGTGTAAGGGACTGTAGCAGTTGTACCAAGTTTGCAGTATTTTCCAATCGGTGTAATAAGTATTGTCATTTTGGATAGTTTGGATTAGCTAGTTGTTTCGTTTCAATCCTCAGTGTTATGTTTCAATCCTCAGTGTTATTACACTGTCACTTAAACTGATTCATTTTTAAACCATCCTATTTTTGTAGAGATATAACCTAACTTTCTGAGAACTTTTTTAAATTCCTTAGATTCAGAGTTTGTGATTACACCATCTTTAATTAATAAAGCAATGTAATCTTTAATCACGCTATGTCTAACATAAGTACCTCCTATGTTCTCTAGTTTCATAAATTCAACTTTCATGAAAGTTTCGAGTGCATCTTCTATTTCAGATTTAACATTAGTGTTCATAATTTGTTGCCAATATTTCTCTATCAAAGTAATTGTTTCTAAGGTAGTAGTTTCGTAAATCAGTGAATGAATAGCAGCCAAGTCAATAGAAACTGTTTTTTGTGTCTCTGTTATTTTCCATTGCTTGTTACTGCTAAATTGCTTACGTCTTGAAACATACTGAATACAATTCAACTTATTGTGCCAAAAATCAAAGTAAAACTCAGCAAAATCAGAAAAATCATAATCATTAATACTTTCGAGATTGATATTCAAACCATCTACTTTTTTGTGATTGATGATTAAAAATCGTCTATGCAACTCTTGAAAATCTACATCTTGATGTAATGGTTCAACTGATGATATTACCTTAGGACAAAACACATGAAAAACTTTGTTTGTCCCATCATTGTTAGCAATCATTACCTTATCAGTTGAACGGTTATAGCCAAACAAGAGTAACTGCAAAAGACGTGGGTCTCGTCTTAAATCATGACTACCTAAATTATCCCAACAGAGAATAGCACCGTCTTTTTCATATTGCTTATCCTCATCTATCCATCTCAAGTGATCTAACGAGTTTCTAATACTAGGAAAAGTATCAGAACTGCTAAATGTATACTCTTGATTGTGCAAATATGCAGTAAGGATTGAAATTGTAGACTTACCACTTCCGGGTAATCCATAACAGAACATAATCGGTACTACTTTGCACCATTTTTGACTTAACATCATATAGCTACAAACTATTTGATATAAGTCAGGATTGGAATACCAAACAAAGTTACCTATTACCTGTTGTAATTGCACTCCCAATGGTTCACTATCATTTGTTATTAATGACTTCCAAGTTGGTAGTAAATCTACCATAAAATCTTTGGGATTGATGTATTCTTCGGGTCTAAATTCTTCCATTGCACTATTTTGTGATGAGATTTATTTAATAAAGTTATTCAATAAAATCATTCATGAGGTATCAAAACCTTGTATGTTGGTTTATTGAATAAAGTTATTGAATAACTTTATCTACGACTAGAATGGTATTTTACCTATTGTTAAAGTCGCTACTTCAGAAATAGTTTTTAAACAGTAGCTTACATAGCCAGGTTTATCACCATCTGATGCAAGTAATTGAATCAAATCTGCAATACTATCAAGTTTAGCCTCAGGAAAAATTGCCTTCATTTGTTGCAAAGTAAACGCCATTCTATCATTCAATTTTTCTAACTCAGTTTGCCCTTTAGAACCTCCGTATCCACCTTTGTAACCAACTGCATTTTTTAGTGGTTCTAACTCAATTGTTTTATTTTCTAGTGGTGTTAAATTAATAGCTGCTTTCTCAGCCTGTTCCTTCATATCAGGAGTCATACCTACATCACCAAGTAAGTATGTCAGCATACCGTCATAACGGAATCTAATCATCCCAGTGTATGCTTTATCCCAATCTAAAGCATTGATTCTATTGCACAAAAAAAGCTCTAGTGTAGATTGAGTATGTTTCTTAGTTTCACCTTTATAGGTAGTTTCGTGTTCACCCTTGTTTAGCAATCTAATGACTACTGTCTCGCCAGGACAATTATGTTCCTTAAATGATTTTTCGATACCTTTTGAGTGACTCCTAATTTTACCTGTTAGGTAGATATAAACATCGTCTTTTTGGAACTGTAGCTCTTCAAAGTCAATTTGGCAGGATAATTGATCATCGACATTTTTTGGCGGGTACAATCTAGCGTATTTTTGACCCTTAGAACTATCAACCTCAAAATAAGAAAAACTCATGTGTATTTCCTCAACTGTTCATTTATCCAATAATCCAAAGTTGGCGCATTGAAAGTAACACCAGATGGGTGAAAACAAGGCATTGATTTAAGTCTAGTTTGTAATTTGTTAGATCCCACAAAACAAGTAGATTCAAATAATTGTGGGTTGTGAATTTCTAACAATGCCAATTTATTGCGCAATGCACCTATTTCTCCACTTTTGTTTAATACCCAATCACCTTTATATTCAATTGCCACTAGAGGTTTAGATGCAGGTGAATATTTTGAAAAAAGCACAAAATCAAAACACCATGTAATCTTGCCAAGTCTACCAGAGTAAGCAATTGTTATTTGATGTTGTCTAACTATTTCTACATCAAATTTTTTACATATAGGACGTAAAGTTTGATAATAGAAACTAAATTCTTCTTTGCTATCCCAATACTCCCAGCCTAAAATGTTCTTGGGTTTTCTTAATCGTGATTCTTTGGTAACTGTGTTGTACCAAAATTTAGTCGAGTATTTCATTTTTCATTTGTTCTTTAAATTGTTTGTATGCCTTAGCCAATACTTTCATCAACATATTAAAATCATTGGCTTGTCCACCAACTTGTAGTGGTATGAACAATTTATTGATGAGATATTTAATTAAATAATCCTCATCATAGATAACTTCCAATTTGATATCATCCTCATCCTTTTTCATGCCTTTGCAGCGGCTGTAAAATACTCTTTTGATCTCATGATTATCAGAACGCAACAACCCAGGGAATAGACCTTTACGGTATGGATTGTATAAAACATCAGTCCAGTGTATCTGTACCGTATCTTGGTTAATAATTTTGTAGCCTAACGCTTCAAGTTTTGTAAGTACAGTTGATTTTTGAATTGTCATGGTTGTATTTATTGAATAAGTTTATTCAATAACTTTTAGCACAAGCTAACTCATGATTATTCCATAGATTGAATAGCCAAAAGTGTTGCTATGTCGTTGTTATTGATTTCTTGTTTTCAACAGTAGCGTAAAAAAAAACACTTGCAAGACCCTACCCTCTATCTTTAGGAGTACAAAAACACTAAAAACCGGTACAGATACCGGTTTCGCCGTTTTATATTACATTATTAAATAATATTTGTTGAATATATAAATATTTATCTATACAACGATAAACATATTTACAGCAAGACTTTGAGGACGCTTAAACAGGTTGTTTATACTCCCAAATAGAAAAAGTTACATCACTAAAGTATAGTGGTACTTTAAACACTAAGTTGTATCCAGCAGTAAAGCGATTAAACTTATGTATAGTTGGTGTAAATAGTTTTATAAATAATGCTTCGCCTTGCAATACGCTACCAAGTTTTATGGGTGCTGGTAATGTCTGGACTAGATAACCTGCTTTATACCAATGCTGATTGCTTGTGGAAACAGAATAAGCAATTATTGGGCTAGTGAAAATATGAGGTACATCATCAGAATTGATGATTAAAATATCTCTGATTGATAAATTAACTGACTGAATATTTGTTATTAATTGCCAATCAGAGATATTGTTAAACATAGGATTAGACCTTTATAATCTCTAATTCTGTACTAGATACGGCGGTAATAGTCTTAGCTGCCCATTTTGCACCACTACCTGCCGGAAAAGATAAACCAATTACTCCTTTGACACTAGCAGATTGATCGTTGTCAATTGATTTTGACAATGCTCCTGAATATCTAATTTCTCTATATCCAGGTGTATTGGCAACAGTAACTTTTACAGTTTTTAAAATACCTCTTTTGACTAATTCTCCTACAGATGTTAGTGGTACTTTGCCTTTGTGGGTTGCAGTAACATCTTTAATTCCGGTGGCAATATTCCAAGAAGAATTAGTATAGATATTTTTAGCACCCAAGAAATAAAAACTTGTAGGTGTATTTTCACCTGCAACATTTAATGACTCACCAATTACGTGCAATACTGAAAACATAGCCATAATTCAAAACCTCACTACAATAATTAAAACAACAAATTATTTGAAACGGCGATAAGTCTTTACAACAGCACCTTTAATAGTTCCGGTATCATAACCAGTTCTGGTACTATTCATAATTTTAACCTGCTTACCAATTAGAGCTTTAAATGGTTTATTGGCAGGACATACAATGATTTTCCTTTTGAGCTTACCATCTGTCATTTCTACACGACAACTGATTTTTCTAGCTGCTCCAAGTGCTATTAAATCATTAATTGAATTACCTGCATCAGCATCATCTGGAATAGGTGTGTTTTCCCCTAATTTAGTTAGTCCTATGGATGATCCTATTGAATTATATGTAGCGTTATCTAAACCTAAAACATATTTGTTGCCATTAGCAGCGGTTAACAAATATGCGCCTTCATCTCGTTTTACCATAACAATACCTCAACATCTTGATATGTCTTTGTTATAGCATCAAACACACGACGAACGAACGGTTGGAAACCTAATAGGTTATCAGTTTGAGGCAACAATTAACTACCTGTTTTTGAATTATTCAATAACTTTATTAAATAACTTTTTCCATGACTTTGGTAGACATTGCAAACTTGATAAAGTACACTTGTTT
>NZ_JADEXH010000088.1:0-6934 GCF_015207205.1 Sphaerospermopsis sp. LEGE 08334
GATCTGAATGCTGCAATTAATTTATCGCGTTTGGCTAAAGCGTGAAAGTCTACCGAGGGATAACTGCTCCCATGCTCCCGTTGAAGTAGAAAGTAAAGTCTAGTTTTGTCTAGGTTTTATATAGCAGGATACCATCCTCAAACTCAAGGCGAGAGATTTTCATGGGTTGGATGTGGAACATTTGATTGAGGAGATGGAAATCTTGGCGGGTAGAGATAGGGCTGAGGTTGAAAGCCGTTTAATTGTATTATGAGCGCATTTATTAAAACGGATCTATGTGAATAGTGAATATGATAATCGTGGCTGGGAAGTTACGATTCGTCAACAACGTCGTCAGTTAAGAATACTTTTGAAACAATCTCCTAGTTTGAAACGATATTTTACAGAAGTATTGGATCAAGCTTGGGAAGATGCGTTAATGGAAGTTAGGGAAGATTATCCTCAAATTGAATTTCCTGATTTGTGGCATTTTAGTCTTAATGTTGATGAACTTTTGAGTGAGAAATTTTGGGAATATTCTTAGTCAATTTACCATTTTTCATAAAAAAGCTTTAGCTTCAAATTATTGCAGGTATCACTTCCGTTACCGCAGAAATTACACTTTACATACAACTGCTATAATCAAAAATATCAATTTATATCTTGCAGCAAATATGACACTAAACAAATTATTAGAAACTCAAGGTATTATTCACTCCGATCCTGAAATTATGAGTGGAGTTCCGGTCTTTGTGGGAACTCGTGTTCCTTTACAAACATTGTTTGACTATCTCGAAAGTGAAGGTGGGTTAGCTGATTTTATCAATGATTTTCCCTATCTGGAGACTCAAACTATGAAAGTCTTAGAAAATGCAGCTAAATTGATAATTGCTCAGGAACGTTGTGCTTAATGATTATTTTACTAGACGAAAATCTTTTAAGTAAAAAACTTAAACAACCTTTTTTAAATAAAGGTTATATAATTCATAACGTCAACGATATGGGATGGCGGGGTTTTAAGGATAAAGAGATTATTGATTTAGCCGAAAAACACCCTTTTGATGCTTTTATTACAGCAGATAAAAATTTACCATATCAGCAAAATTTAATTGGGAAAAAGCTGACAATTATCATTTTGAATTCTCGTAACACAAACCCTAATCATTTACTTCCTGTCATGGAAAAAATTAGTGAAATACTTTCCTCTTTATCTGAGGGAGCAGTTGTATTTATCAATGATTTAGGTGAAATTGAATACTTTGGTTAATAATCTACTTTTGAACAGATATTTTTGGCTCTCCTAGACTAGATATGACCATTTAACACTTAATACTTGGTTAAATTCATTATGTATCAAGAGATTCAATAAAATCAAAATCAATTTTTATTAAATCTATTGGTTTGATTGATGTAATCCTTGTGTAATAAGGTTTTTAGCCGTCATTTTTTATTAAATTACCATAACCACTCTAGGAGAGCCATATTTTTTTAACAATTATCACATTAGAAAAGCGATACCTAAAACTTATTAGTATTTTTACTGGACTTTAGATTACTTTTGCTATTAGACTGGGAATATGGCTAAAGCCACGTTATGCCTACGGCACGCTACGCAAACGCTTTAGCGATACGCTATCATTCCCAGTCGGGTGATATCGGTTTTACGTTAAGTTTACACCAATATAAATCCCTACTTCACCTCACTGTAAATATAAAAATCTAATTGTCTTCGCTTTCATCAACATTTTGATTTTCAGGTTGTATCATCTTGATAATCAAAATTAGAATCGCATCAGCAGATTTTTCAATTGCCCAAGTTAATAACGCGGTGAATACAATAATTAAAATAGTATCCATAAATCGTCACATTCTTTACACTGCCTTGCTTTCAGTCTTCGTTGTCCCCCCTTCAGCTGAGTTATATAAAGAAGGATTAGATGCACTGCTAAAAAAATGGGATGCCAAGCGGGGTATTCAACGTGATCAGATTTACAAAAAGCTATCTGTGCAGCGTAAGGAAGATTTACTCAGTAAAATTGCCTTGACTACCTTTGAAAAAAGTGAATATTTCTTCAAACAGAAAGCAGCAGAACAATACATCATCGAATATATTAAAAATTTACCAGATGCCAGTAATGACCCAGAAGTATTGCAACTGGATAGTGAAAAAATTATCAAATCAATTGAAGCTCAACATGGATTATTAGTAGAAAGAGCAAAAGGTATTTACTCTTTTTCCCATTTGACTTTTCATGAATATTTCACCGCTAGAGAATTTATATCTGTCCAACAGTCATCAGATGAAGCTTTGCAAAGTTTGGTGAAACATTTTACTGAAAAACGCTGGCGGGAAGTATGTTTATTAGCGGTGGGGATGTCACCTAATGCCAACCGTTTGTTGTTATTGATCAAGAATACAGTTGATAAATTAGTCAGTATATAGAAGATACTTTACTATTACCCATTGCAGAAATCAAACCCTATCGGTAAATGTTCAGCATAGAAAACAGATTAGCAATTTCCAGCTAGATTTTTTTGTCTGAATCAGGATGTCCAGCAGGGGAAACGCATCTAAATCTTATTGACAAAATACCGTTTTAATGTATAGACCAATAAATCCCTATTTATCGTTTGATTGATTTTTTCAGGATCATGGTGATGGACTAAAATATTGTCAATAAGTGGTCGTTAATGCGAATATTTTGGTCGTTATTGAGATTGAATCGCCCTTATTGATAAGATGCGTTTCCCCTGGGATGTCCAGGATTAAAGGATTAACAGGATTGAGAATTTAAGCTACTGCAAATCCTGTATATTGTCTGACATTAGGTTCATGAAATCCTAAAACAATCTCTTCTTTAGGAATACCTGCTGCTAACAAATCTAAAGCAATTCCATCTTCTGTACTATCACTTTGAATCCAAATTTTATGATCAATAATATCTATATGAATAATACAAGCATGAACTCTAGTATCATCTTCCCATCCTGATGTAATCACTAAATAACGATTTTCGTCTTTGCTAATAATTAATTCGGCTTTTAAATCTCCATAATGATAGGGAATAGCAGCATATTCTGTGAGGACTTTTTCAATAATTTGACGATAATTAGTTAATTTATCCATTTGATAATTATCTCCTTTTTGGCATCAACTATCATCAGTTTAATTTGATTTTTATGGATAACTAAATCACCAATAGGTTCTGAAAATATATCATTAAATGTTGGTTTTGTAATTGCCAAATATAATAAACGTTCAGGTTCTTTTTCTTCTAAAATATTGCGATATAATATATATTGTCCTAATGCTTTTTCTAATTCCGTTGCTTGGGAAATACCCGCAAAACTTTTAATTTCAACCGCAATTTTTAATTCTCCTTTTTGTGCGGCTATCAATTTTTTAGCACCAATATCAACAAAAAAATCTCTTTTACCCCAAGTTAATTTCAAAGGATCATCTGTAATTATCCAATCGTCTTTTTCCAGAGCTTTCCTGACATTATCATGATAAATATCCTTTGCTGGCATAATTATAATCTAATATTATTGAACTTCCAAAATTCAGTCTTTAGAGATTCGATTTGATTTATGTAGGGGTTTAGCAATGCTCATTGGTGTCAATTTAAGCTACAGATGGTTTATTTGTTTGGCTTCCGCACCCGCCCAGAAATGAATTTCCGGGCTAATAGCTAAAGTTTACTAAAGTAAACTAAATAATTGCAGAATTTTGTAGTTATTTTAGTCATCTTTAGATGACTTTTGCTATGAGACTGGGAATTCATTCCCAGTCGGGTTATGGGTTTTAACGTTAAGTTGACACCTATGAACAATGCTAAACCCCTACTTTTTTAGAAGTTGCTAAAATTAGAAATCGCTTCCTGCATTTTATTCACAACTTCATCTACAGATATCGCTCCCAACTCCCCAGATGCACGGGTACGAATACTCAAAGAATTACTTTCTACTTCCTTCGCACCTACTACCGCCATTACTGGGATTTTATCTTTTTCCGCATTGCGAATCAATTTACCCAGGCGATCGCCACTTAAATCAACTTCTGCTCTAATTCCTAAAGCTACCATTTTCGCAGCAACTTCTTTGGTAAAATCAACTTGCAATTCACCTACAGGTAAAAGTCGAATCTGCACAGGTGCTAACCACAAGGGAAAATCACCCGCATACTCTTCAATTAAAATCCCTATCAACCTTTCTAAAGATCCAAAGGGTGCGCGGTGAATCATTACTGGACGTTTACGCGTACCATCTTCAGCAACGTATTCTAAATCAAAGCGTTCAGGTAAATTATAATCTACCTGTACTGTTCCCAACTGCCATTCTCTATCTAACGCATCACTGAAGATAAAATCGAGTTTTGGACCATAAAAAGCCGCTTCCCCAATTCCTTCAAAATAGTCCATTCCTAATTCTTGCACAGCGCGACGAATCGCACCTTCCGCTTGATTCCAAACTTCATCCCCACCAATATATTTATCACTGGCTGGATCACGGAAACTCAATCTGGCTTTAAAATTCTTCAGTTGCAGACTTCTGAACACTGTCAAAATCAAATCTACAACATTCAAAAATTCCTGATCTAATTGTTCAGGAGTTACAAATAAATGGGAATCATCCACAGTAAAACCACGTACCCGCGTTAAACCACCCAGTTCTCCCGATTGTTCATAGCGGTAAACTGTGCCAAATTCTGCCAACCGCATCGGTAATTCCCGATAGGATCTTAACTCACTTTTGTATATTTGGATATGAAAGGGGCAGTTCATCGGCTTGAGGACAAAACCCTGGTCTAAAGCTTTTGCTTCCTCATCTTCAGCCATCATCGGAAACATATCTTCCTTGTATTTCTGCCAGTGTCCCGATGTTTTAAATAAATCAACTCTGGCAATGTGGGGAGTGACAACAGGTAAATAACCCCGTTTTAACTGTTCTTTTTTCAGGAAGTCTTCTAAAATGCTCCTTAACAGCGTACCTTTAGGAGTCCAAAGCGGTAAACCAGGACCCACAGGATCGGCGAAAATAAACAAACCCAGTTCTTTCCCCAGTTTACGATGGTCACGCCTTAATGCTTCTTCTTTGCGGCGTTTGTATTCTGCTAGTTGTTCGGGAGTTTCCCAAGCTGTAGCATAGATACGCTGTAACTGGGCTTTGGTTTCATCTCCCCGCCAATAAGCACCGGCTACGCTTTCTAATTCTATCGCTTTGGGGTTGATGTCCTTGGTATTTTCGACGTGGGGACCCGCGCACAAATCCCACCATTGATCACCTAAATGATAAATGGTGATGGGTTCTTCTTTGATATCTGCGAGAATTTCTAATTTGTACGGTTCTTGAATTGCTTCAATCCGTTTTTTTGCTTCTTCGCGGTTGACTTCTTCCCGAATAACTGGGAGTTTGCGGTTAATAATCTTCACCATCTCTTTTTGGATGGCTTTTAAATCCTTATCGCTAAAGGGTTCGGGGTTATCGAAGTCATAATAAAAACCGTTTTCAATCCACGGACCAATGGTAACTTGCGCCTTGGGAAACAGCTTTTGTACGGCCATGGCCATGACGTGAGAAGCGGTATGGCGAATTTTTTTTAATGTTTCTGATTCGCTGGTGCGGGGTAAATAGATTTTTTCTGCTGGTTGGGTTTCTTGAGTTGGCGACATCGGCTGTTGAACCATTGGCGATTACAAATAGAATTGTTGAAAATATATTCTTAAAATCATAGTCCACTTGCTGACGATGCAGTGGGCTTTATTCTGCTATATAAAACCTAGACAAAGCTAGACTTTACTTTCTACTTCAACGGGAGCATGGGAGCGGTTATCCCTCAGTAGACTTGCACGCTGTAGCCCAACGCGACTTTCTCAGGTTAAGATTTGGAAACAGACTATCACTATCAATGCTTGGTTTTCGCGTCGGTAATAGTCTAATTCAATACTTGATATCTGAGGATTATATATCAAGTTGGCATTTTTCTGAGCTAACTTATGTCCATTTTTGTCAATATAAGTATATTATTGTCTATAAAATGGTCAACTTAGGACAAGCTCTGGACTCTCCTAATTTATCACCCCCACTGAGCTAGTTGGGACAAGCATTTCCGATTAACCGCAGTTCTGTTAACAGTTGGGGAGCAATGCGATTTTGTGGGATGACCCCACCGGGAGAGCGATCGCTAATTAGGGGTTGCTGAAAAAGTTATCTGTGAAGGACCAGTGACAGGTGCTACGCCACGGTGACAGTTTCAAGAGTTGGATAGGAACAATTTTTTCTTTAAGTAGAAATTAAGTGCAAGGTTTTTCAGTTGCCACCTCATAAAAGCTTGCACTTTTTGAAAGTCAAAATAACTAAAACCCTTTACCTGTAAAGTTTTCATATTTATTCATACACCCCTAAATAGAGATATTACTGAAAAAGACTCCGACAAGAAATAAACTGGTGGTCGATTATGGTGAGCAAAAAAAGGTAGAATCTCCTTTATTGTTTTTATTTTAACATAGAAGTTCAAGGAAATCATCTCATTATTCGCCCAGTTAAAAAAGTAAGAAAAGGTTGGGAAAAGGCATTTATAGAAATGGCAGAAACCGGCGATGATGTTTTATTATGATTGAATAATATTTTATGGTTCTAACTCATTGATTAATTCTTCTATAGCTTTATTTTTAACATCCTGATTAGGGAGAAAATCATAAACTTTTTTTACCAACTCTATAGAAGCATTCTTGATAAACCAATCATCACTAGGATTTTCTGTGAGTCCTAAAAACAGCTTTAAACGTTCATCTATAACATCTTTATCATCTCTGTCTAATTGTCCAATAGACATCTCCGAAAACTATCTAACCTTCACCACAACTGCTTTTGAGGAAATGAAGGTAAAGTGCAAAGATACTCAGATTATACGCTAGAATCAGTGCTGAAGATGCCTGCTATTGGGAATTAGCCA
>NZ_JADEXH010000089.1:0-6754 GCF_015207205.1 Sphaerospermopsis sp. LEGE 08334
TGACATTTTTGGTGATTTACTGTTTCTCAAATGCTTTTTTCACTGTATATGTCTGTTTTTACGCTAACTTTGATTTTTCATCTCCGTAATTTCCCTCTGGGACAGTTTGGGGTGCGGAATGTGGGATCTATACATTAGGAGGGTTAGAATCAGGTGATGACAATTATTTTACCACTAACTTATTTACAGTTGCTCGCAGAAGAGTTTCTTGGTTATTAGTTCTGTTAATAACTAATACTTTAACAAGTGCAGTCATCCGTAATCAAGAAGATGTTTTAGAAAAAGTAGTTGCCTTAGCTGCATTTATTCCCTTATTAATTGATACGGGTGGTAATGTAGGAGCGCAGTCTTCAACAGTGGTTATTCGAGGTTTAAATACCCAGGATATTCGTAGTAGTGAAATGTGGAACATAGTCCGCAGAGAAGCGATCGCTGGTGCTGCTTTAGGAGCAATGTTAGGTTTAGTAGTTACAGTCTGGGCTTTCTTTCTACAAGGAAATTTAGGAGTGTCACTGGCTGTAGGTATTAGTTTATTTGCTATTTGCCTAATTGCTTCTTTCTCAGGTGCTGCTTTGCCTTTTTTGTTTCGTTCTATGAAGTTAGATCCCGCTTTAATGTCAGCACCATTTATTACCACTGCGGTTGATGTTTTCGGGGTTTTAATTTATCTGAATATGGCGAGATGGATTTTAAGATTGTAACACTGCTATATAAAACCTAGACAAAACTAGACTTTACTTTCTACTTCAACGGGAGCATGGGAGCGGTTATCCCTCAGTAGACTTACTACCTAACTTTGCTATTTTAATTCTTGGGATAGATGTTCAATTTGTTCATTCCAATTACCATCAATAGTAAGGATACGTATCCTGCCAGAAATTGCATGAAAAACCTGTAGCTGTACTGTATCAATTACTTGTTGGCTGGGTTCTGAAAGGTTAGTATCAGTTAAGTTTGGGTTGACCTCCAGATGGGGACTTAATTGGAGGTTATGGTGGTTACTACTGATGGTTTTGGACATTTTTGATAGCTGCACCAAGTCAGAGATTCACGGTAGTTTCAATATAACTGATCTTTTCTCAATAAGCCTCTTTCTTGAGAATAATTTTATAATCTTTAATTTATCCTATTATTTCTTGGTATTTCTTAGTATTTCTTAAATTAAAGGGAACAGGGAACAGAAAAAAGCAAAAGTTTTTTAATTTTTAATTTTTAATTTTTAATTTTTAATTCTTCCTCCTGACTCCTGAAGAATTAAATTTTTGCTCAAATCCCTAAAAGGTTGTATTGTATAAAAAGAATGGTAAGAAGTCACAAGTTTAGACTTTACAGGAGTTAATGAGATAAGGTTTATACTCAATCACAAATTCTCTAGCGATTAATCTGAGTTCAATACTTTTCAGTTAAGCCTAAAAAAATATCAATATGTAGGTTGGGTTGACGTTAGGAAACCCAACATTGATATGCTTTCGTTGGGTTGCGCTATCGCTTAACCCAACCTATGGAAACTCTTAACCCAATAGCTATAATAATCATTGGTTGTGGAAACCAATTAAAAATATGCCATTGGAGGATTACAAAACAGCATTACAAAAGATAGGTACACACTTCTCTAAGTTTAATTAGTAATCTTGACAGTTACCAATAAAGAATGAGAACCACCTTCTCGTTTTAGGTAACACCCTGCTTGTCTTAACTTTTTTTCTAATTCTTTACGTTTCATGGAATTAAAATTGTCTCTTCAATCGCATCTTCTGTTAGTCCTCTGCGGATATCTGCCATACGATCTTCAATAATCAATTGAATAGCAAGTTTCAAGTTTCCTTTTGCTTCCTCAATGGTTTCACCTTGACCATTAGCACCAGGAATTTCTGGACAAATTGCCCAGTATCCTCCTTCCGTTGCTTTCTCAATGATGGCTGTTAACTCTGCTTTCATAGCAATTTCCACAAGAAGTCCACTATATTTTAAACATTTTAAACGATGATTAGTTTCAAGGTCAGCGATCGCACTATCACCCATCACAAGCAACCTCTCTCAAAACTCTTACCTACCCTGCGGGAACACCTCCGGTGAACGTTTCTTCGCTACTTCGTGGTTCAATCCCCATGTTTTCGTATTTTTTATATTATAAAGTATAATTAACTTTTTACAATAAACACAAACGCAGGTAAACGTAGATAAACGCAGATAAGTCAAACTAAATATATTTGATCATTCAGCGTGGTCTAGCATAAAATGAGTATCAGGGAGAGCAAAAAAGAAATCAGCACCAAACCCTTGATAGATAAGCTTTTGGGAAGATTTAACTTTTAATTTGGAATTTTCAATTGGTATTAGTATGAGAATTAGGTTAAATTTAATTAAGATTCTAGAAAAATTTCATGAATCTGCCATAAGCAAACTACGCTGTCATGGCTGAAATTACAAAATGGATTTATAAACATCCGTTACAAAAGTAGTCATATTGGTACTAGAGGCAAATTAACAGATGAAATTTTCTTGGAGAATTGTAGCACTTTGGTCCGTGCTGGCTTTGGTAATAGGCTTTTTCTTTTGGCAAGGTACTTTTGCCGGTCAACCAGCAGATAACAGCCGTAATGCAGCCAATACCCGCATGACCTATGGGCGCTTTTTGGAATACTTGGACGCTGATCGGGTTACCAGTGTAGACTTGTACGATGGTGGCAGAACTGCAATTATCGAAGCGAACGACCAAGATATTGAAAACCGCATTCAACGCTGGAGAGTAGACTTACCCGTTAACGCTCCTGAGTTGATCAATAAACTCAAAGAACATAACGTTAGCTTTGATGCTCATCCTATCCGCAATGATGGCGCTATCTGGGGTTTGTTAAGTAATCTTTTATTCCCAGTGTTGTTAATTACTGGTTTATTCTTTTTGTTCCGTCGTTCTAATAACCTTCCCGGTGGTCCTGGCCAAGCGATGAACTTCGGTAAGTCTCGCGCTCGTTTCCAAATGGAAGCGAAAACCGGCGTAAAATTTGATGACGTGGCGGGAATTGAAGAAGCTAAGGAAGAATTACAGGAAGTTGTGACTTTCTTAAAACAACCTGAGAAATTTACTGCTGTTGGTGCAAAAATTCCTAAAGGTGTGCTGTTGGTAGGACCTCCAGGAACAGGTAAAACCTTATTAGCAAAAGCGATCGCCGGTGAAGCGGGTGTTCCTTTCTTCTCTATCTCAGGTTCTGAGTTTGTAGAAATGTTTGTGGGTGTGGGTGCTTCCCGTGTCCGCGACTTGTTCAAAAAAGCGAAAGATAACGCTCCTTGTATCATCTTTATTGATGAAATTGACGCAGTAGGTCGTCAACGGGGTGCTGGTATCGGTGGTGGTAATGATGAGAGAGAGCAAACCTTAAACCAACTGTTAACAGAAATGGATGGTTTTGAAGGTAATACTGGCATTATTATTATTGCAGCTACCAACCGTCCTGACGTTCTCGACTCTGCGCTATTGCGTCCCGGTCGTTTTGACAGACAGGTAACAGTTGACGCTCCTGATATTAAAGGACGCTTGGAAATTCTCGAAGTTCATGCACGGAATAAGAAATTAGATCCTGGTGTTTCCTTAGAAGCGATCGCCCGTCGTACCCCTGGTTTCAGTGGTGCGGATCTCGCTAACCTCCTCAACGAAGCAGCTATTCTCACCGCCAGAAGACGCAAAGAAGCAATTACCCTGTTAGAAATTGATGATGCAGTTGATCGGGTAGTTGCAGGTATGGAAGGTACTCCTTTAGTAGACAGCAAGAGTAAGCGGTTAATTGCTTATCATGAAGTTGGTCATGCTTTAGTGGGTACTTTGTTAAAGGATCATGATCCTGTACAGAAAGTTACCCTCATTCCCAGAGGACAAGCACAGGGTTTAACTTGGTTTATGCCCAATGAAGAACAAGGTTTAATTTCCCGTTCGCAACTAAAAGCGAGAATTACAGGTGCTTTGGGTGGTCGTGCAGCAGAGGAAGTAATTTTTGGTGCTGCGGAAGTGACAACTGGTGCGGGTGGAGACTTGCAACAGTTATCAGGAATGGCACGACAAATGGTAACACGGTTTGGGATGTCTGACTTAGGTCCTTTATCTTTGGAAAGTCAACAAGGTGAAGTGTTCTTAGGTCGTGACTGGACAACCAGATCCGAGTATTCTGAGTCTATTGCTTCTCGTATTGATGGACAAGTGAGAGCGATCGCTGAAGAGTGTTACGAAAATGCGAAGAGAATTATTCGTGAACATCGTGCAGTTACAGATCGCTTGGTTGATCTGTTAATTGAAAAAGAAACCATTGACGGTGACGAGTTCCGGCAAATTGTCGCTGAGTACACTGAAGTACCTGATAAGCAACAGTTTGTTCCTCAACTGTAAGGGTTTTCAAGAATAGGAAATTAATGGGGATGGTGTAAACTGTCCCTATTTTTTTGGGAATAATGAACCACAGATCCGTAGGTTGGGTTAAGCGATAGCGCAACCCAACAAAATAACTCAATGCTGATGGTTATAATTATAGGAAACTGGTAACAGGGTCAGAAATATGATACAAATTATTTTGGATTCAGAACAAGAGAAGTTATTGCAGGAACAGTTAAAAACAGGTAAATATAAAACACCTAATGAAGTGATTACTGATGCTTTAAAAGTTTTAGCAGAAAGACAAAATCTCAATCAAGAAAGTCAAAAAATTACAATTATTTCGGGAGAACCAGCACAAAAATTACTGGAGGAGAAAATTCAAATGATGCAGGAACTAAAAAGAAATTATCAACCAGATCCCCACAGACAGAAATTAGCTGAAGAATTTAGCCAATTATGTCAAGAAACCCAGGAATTACACGCTGATCATCCTTTAACAGATGCAGAAATTGATGAAGAAATAGCAGCTTATCGGAGAGGAGAATGATCATTATTATAGATACTAATATTTTAGTATCTGCGGCAATATCTGGAAGAAAACCAGAATCTGTTATTAATTGGATTATTAATCAACCTGATTATCAATTGTTTCTAGCGAATTTGATTTTCCTAGAGATCAAAAAGAATTCCCTTAACCACAACCGAAAACCATGATGATATAATTGATATTTAACTTCCTTACCTTTCCTAAATTCTTGCATAAACTCTAACCATTGTTCCATCACTTCCATCACATCAAAAACATCTTCATTGATAACCTGACTAATAGCTAAAGCTGACATCGGTTGCATTTCCCCGGTAGTCAAAACCCGCAACACATTTACAGCAATATCAGAAAAACCATCACCTTGCATTTTCTCCCAATGTTGTTGATAATAACTTTCCAAACCTAGAGGAAAATTATTAACATCATTTTCATCATAAAAACCCTCAGCAAAAGCAGTTAAAACCTGCTGCACATACATAAAATTATCTTCATTTTCGTTGAACCTCACCCCCAACCCCTCTCCTGGGAGGAGAGGGGAGTTAGAAAATTCTTGTTCCCCCATTCCCTTGTAGGGAAGGGGGGTTAGGGGGGTTAGGTTTCTCTGCGAACTCTGCGTCTCTGCGGTTAGTTTCCTCCGAATAAATTCCTTCACATCCTCCCTATTTTCTCTCTGAAAATCCGATAAATCTAAAACCTGCGAAGGTGCTTCAATTAACAACCCTGTATGCGACTTTTTATAAGGACGACGTGCAAAAATAAAATAAACTTGATCCGGTAAATATCGGGGTAAATAAAATAAATTAGTCCCAATAGCTTGATGTTCTAAATTAATCGCTTCCAAACCATCAATAATAATAATTAACTTTGACTCTGGTGCTAACCTCTCACTGATTTGTTGTAACAACAACGAAAAAACCGAACTATCATAATTATCAAAATCCAGATTTTCACTATTTAATAAACTCTGGAATTTCCTGATTAACTGTCTGCAAACATCTGTTAAAAATTCCTCAACCCGATTTTTACCAGGAATTTGGGCATTATAATAAATAATATCAGGATTTTGCAGTACCAATTGATCAAGAATCGTACTTTTACCGCTACCGGGAACACCGACAATAGTAAAATAACCCTTGGGGTAACGGTGGAGAAAATTATTAATAGCAGAGAAGACAAAATCACGACCTACAAAATTTTCACTCTTTGCTGAAGCAGAGAAAGATAAACTATTCATCTGTCACCTTTCCTTGCAAACGCAGAAAATGTAACCTTCCTGATTCTTCCCCTGCAACTATTGTCACCCCATCGGGAGCAACTGCACAGCATTTTATAGGACTTTCTCCCGTGAAGGTTGCTATTTCCTTTGTGGTTTCTAGATCCCAGATTTTGATAGTGTTGTCATCTGAACCAGAAATCAAGGTTTTACCATCGGGTGTGAGTGCGATCGCATTTACCGACTTACTATGACCAGTAAGGGTGAACTTTTCTCGTCTTGTTCCCAAATCCCAAATTTTGATAGTCTCCTCATCTGAACCAGCAATCAAGGTTTTACCATCGGGTGTGAGTGCGATCGCATTTACCGACTTACTATGATCAGTAAGGGTGAAGTTTCCTGATCCTGTTCCCAAATCCCAGATTTTGATAGTCTTGTCCCTCCAAGAATCAGAAGCAGAAATCACGGTTTTTCCATCCGGTGTCACTGCGATCGCTCTTACCCGGTCACTATGACCAGTAAGGGTGAACTTTTCTGCTCCTGTTCCCAAATCCCAGATTTTGATAGTCTTGTCCCTGAAGCAGAAATCAAGGTTTTTCCATCGGGTGTGAGTGCGATCGCTCTTACCCAG